>NZ_JAPQLE010000113.1:0-8549 GCF_028982185.1 Wolbachia endosymbiont of Drosophila baimaii
CGTAGAGGAGCTCACCAGACAAGATTTGCTCAGGAGGCTCGAGTGTGAGCGTCAGGCTTCTAGTTGTGTCGATGAAATATCATCTCAAGCAGAGCTACATATCGGAGAAGGTGATGATGAGAATTACTTCACTGGTGAAAAAGGAAGAGTACTCGGAGATTTCTGGAATTTCTTTGAATCTCTCTTTACCCTTTTTGAAGTAGATGTAGATGATCCGAAAATCTACCAAATGCTCAAGGAGAAGAAAGAAAGGAACCTGATTGCTGCGATAATGAAGTTTTTGCGTGACAAGCTTAAGGAGTTAATCAAGAAGATTTTTGCACGCGATTTAAGTTTCAATCAGAGGTTGGACAAAGAGATAAAAGAATTGCAGGAAAAATTAGGCAGTGGTGAGTTATCAGAAGAAGAGTTTGCAAGGGCGTTAGAAAGATTAACTGCATTGCAAGATCTTAAACTCAGGTTACAAATGGCCGTTGTCGGATGGATTGTTACAATGTTCGCAGAGATGTTTGGAGTTGAGTTGGCGGCTGCGGTAGAGGCATCTACAGAAAAAGAAGATAAAAAAGCAGAAAAAACATCATTAAAGGAAGAAAATAAAGAAGTTTGCGAAAACGTAGAAATGAAAGTGGATGAAAGAGAAAAACCTAAAGTGCCAGTTTTCCTTTTTGACGTTTCACCCGGATTTGTAAGGCCGGTTGTTCTGAGCAAACCAGAACTTGATCTTTTACCAAAACCTATGAAAGAACTAATGCCTAAAGAAGTTATAAAGGAGGAGACCCGCGAGGTAAAAGAAACAAAACCAAAAGTGGAAGAAGAGAAAAAAGCGAAGCCGGAGGGACCGAAGAAAGAGGTGTGTCCACAGAAGCCTACAGGGCAGCTTGGGACGGGTGGGATAATATTTAATTCTGAAAGTATGGGAGCATCTACTCTTTATGGCAGGAATCCAAGTAAAAGTGCTAATGGAAGAGGAACCACGTCTGCTGATAAGTCTAGCAGTATTAGTAGAAAAGAATCCAAGTTTACTGATGAGCATAAAACAGATGACCCTTTTGCTAAACTTAGAGAAAAAGTTGCTCAAAGAAAGGAATTTGCTGATAATGAAAAGTCTAGTGCTGGTCAGCATAGTGTTGCAAGTGATGCTAAAGAAAATCCTAAGTCAAAATTTACTGATGTACTTGAGGAACCTGCAGCAAGAGGAAATGGTAATACACTATTGAGATAGCTAGTGTTAGCTACTTGTGTGATAAAGAACACTGGATCCCAGTGTCTGGGCACTGGGATGACATTCTATGTTAGAATGGCTACTAAGGCGACAAGAAAAGGTCTCTTTTTGGTACCTCTTTCTTGTCATCCCAGCGCGTGACGCTGGAATCTAGAAACTAGAGTTTTATGAAAAAAGAGTGAATAAAAATTTTAAAAAAAAAATATAAAAAAGTGCTTGCACTTAATTTTATTTTTAGTATATTAGTTACATAATATTTTTACTAGAGGATAATATGCATGGTAATAATGATAATGGTGGTGGCAATATATGGCCTTCACATGACAAGGTTGAGTGGGTTGGTCCTAACAAGGAGAAAAACAGAGCAGAGTGGGAACGTGCAAATAGCAAGCCTAATACACAACTGAGTAGTGGCAGTGCTACTAGTGCCGGTAGTAGTAAAGATAAAGGAAAAAGCAAGTAGTGTTGTTTCTTAACAATTTTTAATAGAGGTAGTTATGGATATAAAAGAGTTGGTTAATGTTTTTAACTTAAATAATTATTTTTCTGAAAGGATTAATACTAATTTTACTGTGGAAGGTAGGAAGATTGTTGGGTTATTTGCTGATGACACTGACGTAGCAGAATATCTACATAGAATAGGAGAGGAAATAATAAAACAGCAATATTCCAGTAGAGAGGTAGCAGGTAGGTATTATAACTTAAATTACTTTCCATTTGTTTTAGGTGCTAATCCTAACAAGAAAAAAAGTAACATAAAAGGTGTAATGGAAGTAAAGCTTGCAGATTCTGCAAATCGTGAAGTAATCCATAACTTGAAGATTCATTTAGTTAATGAGTTTAGGAGGGCTGTAATATTGAAACTGATTGCACGTTTACAAAAAGCAGTAGGGATAACGGAGGAAAAAGCGCATGAATGGATAGGAGAAACTTTTAGAATAGGAGCAATAGGTAAGTCTTTTTCTTATCTATGCTGTATTGCTTTTAGCGATGAATACCTTAAGAGGAGATATGATTCAGAGACTTTTGAATTGCTTAAAGGGGAGTATATTAAAGAGTTTAACTCAAGATTAAGGGAGTGTGGACTTAAGAGATCAGACTTTTATGACAATAGAGGTGATATGTTATACATTAAAAATGTGAGTGATAAAGTAGTTAAGAGTATAGCAGAATATGTTAAAGGGCGGATAGCACTTGATTTTGAAACTCTAGGCGAGGAATGTTCTAAAGTTGAAAATTTTAAAGACGTTTTTAGTAGCCTAATTTTTAAGCATACGGAGAAATTCGTTGATGCTTATGGGGATGATATTTTTGTAGATGAAGGAGAAATAGGGAGTGGCAATAGTTTTGTTCTTATACCTTTAACAAAAACATATGATGGTCAGCTTGAATCTTTAAAGCATAAGGATGCATACAAAATTAATGCAGTATATAATAAGAAACTTGTAAGTGATATCAGAGGCAAAACTGCAAAACCACATGTTACTAATTGCCAAAACCCAGTTTATGCTATCTCTAATAAAGGAATTGCTCAGTTACTTCCTATAATCATGCGGTCTCCAATTAAATATAATACAGAAAACAAATGTTTTGAATTTGCAGTTGATCTTGAGAATTTTAGGAGACGTGACTCGATAAGAGGTAGTCAATCCTCCTCAACAGTAACTTCTCCACTCAATTCTCCTACGCATGCAGGACCGAGTGGACTAAGAACACCGCCCAACCAAAGAGACAGAGATAGTGGTTATGATAGTAATTCACCTCCGAAACCTAAGGATTCTGGTTCTTCAAGTGGTGGTCCAAGTTCTGGCTTAACTGAATTGTCATCACCGACACAGGAGTTTCCCGAGCGGGGTCGGAGTCAGGGTGCAGTAGGGAGGCCTCCCAGGCAAGGATCAGAAAGAGAGGAAGAAACAGGGAGGATGTTTCAGTTGGTGCCGGGGGAAATAGATCCAAGTCAATCCACTGGTGGTCAATCACAGCTATCTTTAGGTGCTGGTGAAGGTATGCTAACAGAGGATAATATTCCGGATCAGAAAAGATCATCATCGATTCCTTCTCCTATAGCATGGGATGATTCAACATTCTTAAATCCTGAGGTTTCTAATGAGGAACCTGAAAAACAGCAAGTTACTAAGGAAAAGGAAGAAGAAAAGTTGTTTAAAGCATTGCTTTATTGGTTTAACTTAAATAATTATGCTTTGGATCCTCCTCATACTAACTTTATTGTAAAAAATGGGAAGATTGCTAGTTTAATTGATGATGGTGTTGACGT
Source organism: Wolbachia endosymbiont of Drosophila baimaii (assembly GCF_028982185.1). Classification (NCBI taxonomy): domain Bacteria; kingdom Pseudomonadati; phylum Pseudomonadota; class Alphaproteobacteria; order Rickettsiales; family Anaplasmataceae; genus Wolbachia; species Wolbachia endosymbiont of Drosophila baimaii. The sequence continues at coordinate 3,498 of NZ_JAPQLE010000113.1, forward strand.
AAAAGAATATTTACAGGAGATAATAGATAAAACGAAAGAAGAGTATCGTGTCAATAAGGAAGAAGCCTATGATCTCAATGAGTTTCCATTTCAATTTCTTTCTAATTGTGAGAAAAACCAAGAAACAACAGTTGTTGCTAATATAAGTCGTGGTGCCTTACTTAACTTAAAAGAACTTTTTAGTCGGGAGCATGAGGGAAAAGTAGAAATAAAAGATATCGACATTAACATCGTCGAAAAGGCAGTGAAATCTGAAAAGGACAAATGGGTAAATTTTCAGGTGCAAGAACATGGGTTATCCCCTAAAAAAGCAATTAAAACCTGTTATCCCGATGAAAGCGTATTAGAATATATTTCAATTACAAAAGACGAAGGTGGATACTGGATTAACCGTGATTATGATGGTTCGGAAGTAGAGTCGTTTAGGAAAGAGCAATGGCCTGCTAAAGGTACGTCAAAAGCTGAAAAGATGAAGTCCGAAGATAATAAAGACAGCGGTTACTCTTCCGGGTTCGTAACTGATGCTGAAAACGTAAGCTCTAAAGCTGAGGCAACAACAAGTGGTTATGAGTCTATGGATTGTGAGAATACTAGAGGAGGATCGCCAAAACGTGCTCTAGAATTGAGTGTGGGAATGGAAGAATTGACAATATCCACAGACCTGTATGCCACTAAGGCCGAGCAGCACTCTCCCATAAAAAAATTTAGAAGCAATTGATCTAATCCACTGCTCTCAGCCACCTAAGCGTTTTATTAGGGTTAGGGCCAAAGTCTCTGACCCTAAAGGCGCTGGTGTTAATTTTTCTCATCCATTGCAGATATTGCACCGTACTAAATGTTTAAAAAGTATTAATATAAAGATATCAATAAAATTATTTACATTTTTATAATATGCACATTACATCATGTGTTATTTAACCTTACAATAATTTTTTTATTCTTGCTGCTTCTTCAAATTCTAAATTTTCAGCATGCTCTATCATTTGCTTTCTCAAATCATCCTTATTAGTATTTACTTTCGGTTCTGCTATTGCCTTCTCCTGTAAGGTGTTTGATATAGGTTTTATTATAGTCTTCGGGATAATATTGTGCAATATATTATGTTCTTCTTGTTTTTTTCTTCTTCTTTCGGTCTCTCTTAATGCACGGTCCAGAGAACCAGTGATTTTATCTGCATACAAAATTACTCTACCTTCAGCATTACGCGCAGCACGACCGATCGTTTGAATTAATGAAGTTTCCGATCGCAAAAATCCTTCTTTATCAGCATCCAAAATTGCAACCAACCCACACTCTGGAATATCAAGACCTTCCCTCAGTAAGTTAACACCTACTAAAACATCGATTTCTTTAGATCTCAATTTGTATATAATTTCTATTCTCTCCAGCGCAGCAATATCAGAATGCAAATAACTCACTCTCATATTCAATTCACTCATATATTCAGCTAAATTTTCAGCCATCTTTTTCGTCAATGTAGTGATTAAAACACAAAATCCCTTCCTGATCGTCACTTGTGCCTCATGAATTACATCATCAATTTGACTCTCTATTGGTTTTACAATGCAGATTGGGTCTGTAAGCCCTGTTGGACGGATAACTTGCTCTATAAATACATTATTGGTCTTTGCCAACTCATACTTTCCTGGAGTGGCTGAAATGTAAACAGTCTGCGGCCTAACTCCCTCCCACTCTTCAAATTTTAATGGACGATTATCAAAAGCGGAAGGGAGCCTGAAGCCATAGTCGATCAATTTCTTTTTACGCGCCTCATTACCACTGTACATCGCACCAACCTGAGGAACGGTGACATGACTCTCATCAACAAATAAAATTACGTCTTTGGGTAAATATTCAAACAAAGTAGGTGGTGGATCCCCAGCTTCCATTCCATAGAGATAACGCGAATAATTTTCAATACCTTTACATATTCCTGTTGTTCTCATCATTTCGATATCAAAATTAGTGCGTTGCTCGAGGCGCTTTGCTTCAACAATCTTGTTTTGCGAGTAGTAATAATCCAAGCGTTCATGCAGCTCTTTTTTGACTAGTTCAATTGCCCGCAACAAAGCCTCACGCGGGGTTATGTAATAGCTATTTGGAAAAATGGTGATTTTATTTACGCCTTTGGTAACATTGCCCGTTATAGCATCAACTTCAGAAATTTCTTCTATTTCATCGCCAAATAACGATAAACGCCAAGCTTTATTTTCATAATGGGAAGGAAATATATCAACAATATCGCCGCGCACTCTGAAATATCCTCTCTCAAACCTGGCATCAGAGCGCTTGTATTGAAGATCAGTTAAGTTGCTCAGGAAATCATTAATACGAATTTTATTTCCAACACTAAGCGGTATGATCATGCTGCGGTAGCTCTCAGGCGAACCAAGACCGTATATGCAGGAAACACTGGCAACTACGATCGTATCCCTGCGCTCCAAAAGGGAGCAGACGGTGGAATAACGCAGCATCTCAATTCTTTCGTTAATTGCAGAATCTTTTTCGATATAAGTATCAGTTTGTGGTAAATAGGCTTCAGGTTGATAATAATCATAATAAGAAATGAAGTATTCAACAGCATTATGGGGAAACAATCCTTTCATTTCCTCATAAAGCTGTGCTGCTAAAGTTTTATTGTGTGCCATAATTAATGCAGGCCTATTTGTTCTTGCAATAACATTTGCCATAGTAAAAGTTTTCCCAGAACCAGTAACTCCAAGCAAAACCTGATCTCTTTTATTACTATTTAGCCCTGCAATTAAGCTATCGATTGCCTGTGGTTGATCCCCAGCCGGTTGAAAATGTGTAGCGATTTGAAATTCCATAGACTTTACTTACTATCTTTGATTCATTGTATAGTAAACACTATATTGCTTTTAAGATAAGTTGTATAGCTATCGTAAAGCCATAAAACATTAACCAACAATGTCATGCAAGTAGCTGACACTGGAATCTTGTTTCAATGTTAAACAAAATACCATAGAATTCAAGAAGACAATTCCTAAAAAATCCCTACATCCAAAAAAAGGCAAAATGCTGCTTGAATAAGCTAAATTTTTTTAGATGCAAAAACAATAAAACATAGTTGATACTAAAGTTATAGTACTCCTATGACAACGTTACAAAAATTAAGGAAATGGATAGCTCTGATCAATTGGAATAGTATTTTCAGGTACCGGTGGTCAATATGACATTTTTAAAATAAAGATTTAGAACCTGTTTAAAATCTTCTCAATAGAAGAGAAATGAAGAAAAGAACGACCATTTGTAGGCTAGTGTTAAGTTTTCGCTCGCAATTTTTCCACAATCGTCTGCATTTTTCTAACCAAGCGAAAGATCGCTCTACAACCCATCTTTGTGGCAATACAGCAAAGGAATGTAATTCACTTCGTTTTATTACTTCTACAGTTGCTCCAATAATCGTTTTTATTTGAGTTGCAAAATTTTCTCCTGTATAACCTGCATCGACCAGTATATTTTTAACTTCCGAGAGGTTTTCTTTTGCGCTTTCAACCATTCTCACAGCACTGCTAACCCCAGTTGTAAATTAGAAAAAATAGAAAAGGTAAGGAAATAGGGTAAACTCCGAGGTATTTGATATTCATTCCTAAAATAGGAGGTTACCAATGAAAGAAAAAGTAACAGAAATCTTTTGTATAGTCGATGATTTTTGCAATACAGTCGATGAAAATTTTGCAGAAAAACTTCTACCAAGTGGCAAAAAACCAACCAGGACGCCAGAGATTACGCATTCAGAGATTTTTACCATAATATTGCTATATCACCAATCCAAGTGCGACAATTTTAAAATTTTCTATGTGTATTATTTGAAATTATTATACAAATCAGCGTTTCCAAAATTGCCATCCTATAGTAGGTTTATCAGGCTAAAATCGCGGGTTTTATGGTATTTAGCGCTCTTAATGCAATGGTTTTGCGAACAGTCAAAAGTGACAGGGATTTCGTACATAGATGCAACATCTATCGCTGTTTGCCATCCAAAAAGGACCTCGAGAAACAAAGTTTTCAAAGGGTTGGCAAAGATTGGAAAGACTACTTATGGGTGGTTTTTCGGTACATCTAGTAATCAATGAAACTGGCGAAATTCAAGGGGTTACGGTGATAAAAGGCAACGTTGATACCTGTGCCAAATTTAACTAAGAAATTGACTGGATTATTGTTTGGAGATAAAGGATATATCAAAAAAGATCTTTTTCACGAATTATTCGATAGAGGGTTAAAGCTTGTAACCAGTATAAAAAAGGGTATGAAAAACTCATTAATGGCGCTAAATGAGAAGATTTTGTTAAGAAAAGATCGATTATTGAGACAGTTTTTGGCTCTCTGAAAAACAAATTTGAGATTGAGCATACTCGCCATAGATCACCGATAAATTTTTTGGTACACATTTTTTCTACGCTTGTTTCATATTCCATGCAGCCGCTGCATTTCTAAGCTTTACTTCGTTGGCTAATCCGCAACTGGGGTATATAGGGTTGACACCAAGGCAATATTCTTCTGGAAAAGTTGATCGGCATGGCAGCATATCAAAGATGGGACCAGCGGAATGTAGAAGTATGTTATATGAAGCTGCACAAACAATGCTTACAGTTACCAAGAGGACATTTAAATTAAAAAACTGGGGTTGCGAAGAAAAAAGGAATGAAAAAAGCAATTGTAGCAGTAGCAAGAAAATTAGCTGTAATTATGCATAGGATGTTGGTTCATAAAACAGAATTTTATTATCAATAAACATCAAAAGAGCATAGGACAATAATTTTATTGAAAATAAAGATAGCAATGCCGATGGAAGGGACAAGCAAGAACTTAGTTAGACTTCGTGGTAAACATGTTGCCGTCCACTTCCGCCTAACAAGTATAATGCGGCTTGACAAATTTATTGTCATCTCAGACCGCGGAGAGAACCATATGCTACTTTTAACTTATATAAAATTACCAAGGATTATGGAGAAGATATGCTGTTTTGATTTGTGTGAAAATTATTGTTGACTTATGTGCAATTAGAGAACCTAAGTCACTTTAGCTATA
>NZ_JAPQLE010000114.1:0-11107 GCF_028982185.1 Wolbachia endosymbiont of Drosophila baimaii
AAATTTGTTACCTCTCTTACCCACTCCATAATTAAACAACTCTGCAATGTCTCCTATTTGTCCTCCTAATAATGAGAATTGGTATTAGCAGATGAAATGCTTAAAGTTGTAAATACTAATGACTTACTGATTTGTATATTTATCTTATAAATTTCTTTCTAGCCTTACAAAAAGAAAAATTGCTTATGTCATTCGATGTCCCAGATCATCTTTTAATGAAGTGAATGCTATGTTTGAAGAAAAAAGCCCATCTAGTGTTGAGGTTACCATATGTGCTCAGCGTAAGATAAAACAAGAAAATAGTGGAATAACGCTTCAAAGTGGTACTGCCATCTGGTGAAATTGAAGTGTTAGCTACATCATTAATGGATGAACAAAAGTTTCAAACTGGAGGATTTAAGGAGTTATATTTTTTACGCTGGGGAGTTGAGACATTTTTTGCAAAACTCAAAGGAAGACTAAGTCTAGAAAATTTTACAGGAAAAAGTGTTGAGTCTGTTAAACAGGATTTTTGGTCAGCTATCTTTATTAGCAACCTAGAAAGTGTTATGACAGAAGATGTAGAAGAAGCGTTGAATATGGACTTAACCGATGATAAGCTTAAGAGGAGCATTAACAAATCTGTCTCATTTAACGCGATCAAAAACTTGGCTTTCGACATTTTTGCTACGGAATCAGATACTGACTGCATTATGGATCAATTATCAAAGCTATTTTTGATGAACACTTTGGCGGTAAGAAAGGGAAGGAAAGTTGATCGTCATAAGGTACCTTATCTTCGTTCGTTCAATTACCAAAAAAGGGTTAGAAAACACATATTTTGACTAGGGGTAGTATTCATATCTTCTGACAATAACTGGGTAGCTTATTGCCATAGCTCCTGTAAAATGACTTCTAAACAAACTATTTCTTAAGTAATTTACACTTCAGAGTTTATCTGCTTTAAAGTTTACTCTATTCCGTTTCAGTGTTTGTCATAAATCCTTAATTATTTCTGACTTTTTAGTTCAGTTTTTAACCATTCTTTCCTTAACTTAATGGCAGTGAACCTCGTCATCCCGCTACTTGTTAGCGGGATCTCTTGTTAGCGGCTGAGATACCGCGAATGAATCGCGGTATGACGGTTCGCGGCGGTATGGACGTAGGAAAACCTTTCTTGGGTCAGCTATAGAGACTCTCATCTTTAGCGAGCTTCAAGGTAATTGGTTGCTATTTGCGAAAATATTCGCATAATTTAAGTAACATTACTTAATAAAAATTAACTATGGAGCTTAATAAGATTGCAGCATCGATTTTACTTTCTGGGCTAATCATTATGATAGTTAGTAATGTAGTTGATATGCTTTACAGTCCAGAAGAATATAAGATTGAACACCAAACGATAGTAGCTGCTGGCAGCAATGAGTTCCAGCAAAAAATCGAGCAAGTGGCGCTTGATATTGGAGCGCTCATGCAGAATGCTAGCTTTGAGAAAGGTAAATCAGCAGCAAAAAAATGTATAGCCTGCCATAGTTTTGAGAAAGGTGGAATGAATAAAGTAGGACCAAACTTATGGAACATAGTTGGAAATAAAAAGGCCCATCTTGGTAACTCATTCAATTACTCAAAAGCAGTGCTTGAAAGAGGTGGAAAATGGGGGTATGAGGAGCTATTTGCCTTTTTAAAGAACCCAAAAGCCTATATAAAAGGTACACGTATGGCATTTGCAGGTATTTCCAATCCACAAGAAATTGCAGATCTAGTTAGTTATTTGCATCAATTGAGTGATAGCCCGGTTGCTTTGCCAAAGTAGTATGGATTATTGTAAATTGTTTGATGGAAATAATGGTCACATAGCATATCGAAAGCTACAAGGAAAGAAAGCTTCTGTAGTTTTTTTCGGTGGATTTGCATCCAATATGGATGGAACTAAAGCAACTGCTATTTACAAATTTTGCCAAGAAAATGACGTAGCACTTGTGCTATTTGATTATTTTGGTCACGGTCATTCAAGTGGTAATTTTATTGATTACACGATAAGTGATTGGCAAAAAAATTGTGCTAAAGTAATGAGTGAATTAACTAGCGATAAACAAATAATTATAGGTTCAAGTATGGGAGGATGGCTGATGTTGCTCACTGCCCTTCAATTTCCAGAAAAAATTGCAGCACTAATTGGTATATCGTCTGCTCCCGATTTTACTGAAGATTTGATATTCAAGCAATTGTCAGGCAAGCAAAAAGAAGAACTAGATTCTAAAGGTGTAATAGATTTTACTTCAGAGCATTGTACATACAAAATAACTAAAAATTTGATCGAAGATGGCAGAAAGAACCTTCTTTTAAACAAAAAGACAATAGATATAAACTGTCCTGTGCGCTTGCTGTATAGCATTAATGATAAAGATGTTCCTTATCAAACTTCATTGAATTTAGCTGAAAAAATTAAGTCAACCGATGTTGAAGTACACTTAATAAAATCAGCAGAGCACAATATGTCTGACAATCATTCACTGGAAGTTTTATTTAAGACCATTAGAGAATTTTGTAACCAGACTGCATTCTGTGATTTTTAGCAAAACACGATTTTTCATTTGAGCTTTCTTCAACTTAAAATAAATACAGAAAATTGCTGCCTATAGCTAAACTGACTTAGATTTACCGACAATTTGAAAAACCGTCATCCCGCTACGTGTTAGCGGCTGAGATACCGCGGCGGTATGACGGTTCGCACCATCACACTTTGGAACCTTACAGATATTGAGCAAATCCAATAATATCCTTGATTTCTTTTATATTATGGGTTGCAATTTCTGCTGCTTTCTTTGTGCCTTTTTTTAATATTTCATGTAAATGGAATTGGTCTTTTAAAAGATCATTCATTTTCTCACGTATGGGTGATATAACACTGATAATTAAATCAGCTAACTCTTTTTTGAAGTGCTTCATGTCATGTTTGTTCACTTCTTCACATACTTTTTCCGCATTTACATTACTAAGCACTGAATAAATGTTTATCAAATTGCTTATTTCTGGTCGGCACTTTAAAGTAGCAAAGCCTAGAATTGAATCTGTTTTTGCTTTTTCTATTTTTTTAACAATTAAGTCATCCGTATCATCAAGGTTAATGCACGAATATTCTGAAGGGTCAGATTTACTCATCTTGCTTGTACCATCTCTTAAGCTCATTATCCTTGATGTGCAATCCAAAGTTAAGATTTCAGGTACGATGAAATAATCCAGCTTATAATGATTGTTAAAAGCTGATGCAATATCACGTGCAAGCTCCAAATGCTGTTTTTGATCATCACCAACAGGAACGTATTTAGTTTGATACAACAATATATCTGCAGCCATAAGTACTGGATAACTATATAATCCAAGAGAGGCTTTTTGTTTATCGCTGCCAGCTTTATCTTTAAATTGAGTCATGCGATTAAGCCAACCAATTGGTGTATAGCATCCAAGCAGCCAGCCCAGTTCTGCATGACCACTAACCGTGGACTGACTAAAAATAATGGACTTTTCTGGATCTATTCCGCATGCAATATAAGCTGCTGCTGTTTTGAAAATATTACTTTTTAATTCACTTGCGGGAAGCTTATTTGCTGTGATTGCGTGTAGGTCGACAATACAAAAAAGAGATTTGTATTTATCCTGTAAGTCTATCCACTGTTTGATTGCACCAAGATAATTACCTAAATGTAGTACGCCACTTGGCTGGATACCTGAAAAGACAATACTTGTCATTGTACATTTACCTCATGCTAATCGCTTCCACAATCAGCAGATTTCTTAGAAAGAATAACCATTGCAGGACGGAGCAACCTATTTTTGATAGTATAACCAGTTTGTAGTACTTCTACAATGGTGCCAGGCTTTTTTTCATTGTCTTCTCTTTCCACAACAGCTTGGTGTAAATTACTATCAAAAAGCTCACCAAGTGGATCTACTTCCTCTATTCCATGTTTTTTTAGATCATTTATAATTTTTTGATAAGCTACTTTAATCCCCTCATGAACAGGATCACCGTCTTTCAAAATTTCCATTACTCTTTTTAAATTGTCGCACGAGTCGATCATATCACGTGCAAGTTTTGTGACTGCGTAGTCACTTGCATCGCTAATTTGCTTTTGCATTATACGTTTGACGTTTTCATTATCTGCAACAGCACGGCGTAAATGATCTTCAAGCTGAGCTGCACGTTCTTTTAATGTATTGAGATCTTCATTTAAATCATCAGTTTGCTTATTTTGTTGGTCGTCACCTTTCTGCCTACTTACCATATCAGCAAACTTCTTCTTTTTCTCTTTACTGCTATCTGACATATTATTACCCTTAAGAATCTAATAAATATATAGCAATTAATTCGAAAATATCAAGCGCCAGCTACATTCGTCTTTCTATGCTCGCATTTAAAAAGTCAATTAAAGTAGTTTTATAAAAAGAATCAGAAAAAGTACTAATATCATTTTGTGCCATATTAATGTAGTGTCTAGCTTTTTTCATAGAAAGCTGAATGGCATTATGGTAATTAATATAGTGTAATGCTTGGTCAAAATTGTGTCTAGCTGAAGAAAAGCATTTTTCCCAGAATGTTTGCTCTGCTGGACTGCCCTTTTCGTATGCTATAATAGCAGGTAAGGTGACTTTACCTTCGAAAAAGTCTTTTCCGACTTGCTTTCCAGAAGTGCCTTGATTAGCAGTATAATCGAGCATATCATCAACTATTTGAAATGCCATACCAAAATTAAAACCAAAATTCTTTAGCCTCTCTGTTTCGTCATTTGTTGCACCAGACACTGTTGATGCAGCTTCACAGCATGCAGAAAATAAAGATGCTGTCTTTTCTCCAATGATATCAAAATAATTTTCCCTGACTGTGTGGGGGTCAAAGCGTGCTGTCATCTGCTTTATTTCACCCTTCACAAGTAAATGCGATGCTTTAGATAAAATAGAGAGAATATTTAAATTTCCACACTCTATAAGCCATCTAAATGCTAGAGTCAACAATAGATCACCAACTAAAATGCTTGATTTATTTCCCCAAATCTTATTCGCTGTTTTAACTCCATGGCGTGCCTCACTTTCATCGAGCACATCATCATGAAGTAAAGTAGCATTGTGTATAAACTCTACCGATGCAGCAACGTTGATCCTATTCTCCCCAGAATAGTTTAGCATTTTACATATAATAAAAACTAGTTTAGGCCTTATTTTTTTTCCACCTGACCTAACAAGATGAGATATAATATCAGTAGCAAGCTTAGCATCTTCATCATTGACATTTTTGAAGACAAAGTCATTCATAGCTGACAAATCAGAAGATACAATATCGTCTAATTTATCGCTGTTTGTTAAATCAGTATTTAGCATTTTAAGAGACTTATGCCTCTTGCCCTTGTGCTTTCTCGTTCTCTACTTTCTTCTTTTCTGTTTTCTTTGGTTCTGTTTCTAAAGTTACTATGCCTTTTTTGATAAACCACAGTACTCTTTCAGTTGCCTGCGCGCCTACACTTAGCCAATGTTTTAATCTATCAGCTTTCACCACAACACGATTTTTATTGTCTTTTGGTAACATTGGATCATATTGTCCTATTTTCTCAATAAAACGCCCATCCCTTGGTGCTCGTGAATCAGCTACAACTATCCTATAAAAAGGGCGTTTCTTTGCGCCAAACCTCGCCAACCTTATTTTAACTGCCATGTTAACCTTTATTCATATATTAGCCACAATTTTATACAATGAGCCGTTTTAAGTCAAATGAATTATACAACTTTTGCACCTTATAATATAATTACCAATAATGTAGGGCAGTGCCGGGCGCACAGCTATACGAACATTCATTTTTGAAGGTAAATTGCACAGCAAATGGTGTCATTCCAGTGCTTGACACTGGAATCCAGCCTTTTTTTAATCATTAAAACGTTGTATTTTAACATAAAACGGCTACTTTTATGCTTACCAACTTAATAAAATTCCTGGATCCCAGTGCCTGGGCACTGAGATGACATCCTTTCTAGTGAAGATTGCTCTCAAATCGCAATGTTCGTACAGTTGTGTGTCTGGGCACTGGATGCGTTTGAAGCAACTTATAAGATTTTTGATTATATATCATCAAGTATAGCGTGATTAACTTCGACTTTATACTTTGATTCCAGATAGCTAATTAATTGCTCTTTTAGCGATATCATCACACGTTTTCCGGTGTCAAGCGTGTTTAATTTGCCATTTGATGAATGCATTTCTTTTAGAACACCTATTATAATTTCATTATTGTATTGAATAGGATCTGTCACTGAACCAGTTGTTTTCATATTGAAAATCTCTTCTACAAAAGAAAAGGGGTAGTTTTGTTGATCCACTTTATTGCGGTGCATCTGCTGACCTTTAACTAATTCCACACCTTGAATTTCTTCCAAATCTGTTTTTTCTCTTAGTTGAACTGCAACCTCTTGCCCGAATTTAAACATTCTTTCTTTTATAAACTCACTACGCCAAAGCTCTACCGCTAATGCCTTGCCTTCTTCAAAACTTTGCAATTTGGGTGGAACGATATCGACGATTTTTACACTAACAACAGCGTCCCCAACGCCCTTAAAATAACCTTTCTGATCCTTTTCTCGCGAAAAAATGAAAGAAATCAAATCACCAGAATCTCCTACGTTATTACCGCTTTGATCTTTTCCACTCGCATCTACTGGACCAATAGTTTGTATAGGTAAATTATATTCACTCAATATTTCTTCAATTTCTGAACCATTGTATATCTTATAGTTCACTTGGTTTATGAAATCATTGACTCTTTCAAAAGACTTTTGGTTAGTTAGAACTGACTTTATGTCTTTTTTTAAATCAACTAAGTCTTCATCAGAGATTTGATGCGCACTTTCCACTTTTACTATGTGCCAACCAAAACTGCTTGCTAAAACTTCACTTACTTCACCTACTTTGAGAGCAAATACCTTCTCTCTCACGTCTTCTGGTAAAAAATCCTTAGTTATATTATTTACTCTAGTTTCCTCAAGTTTTGCTTTGCCAAACTCTTCTACTATCTGTTCAAAGCTTGTTTTACCCTCCTCAAATGCTCTTCTTGCTGTCTCAGCTTCTTCTTTGGTAGAAAATATTGCATTGAATATATCTCTTTGATCTTTAAGTTCTTGTTGTTCTATTATACCATCAACTTCTTCATCTGAGATCTTGATTTGATCTTCAAAATACTTTTGGCCTAGGGAAATATATTGCGCAGTTCGATACTCAGGATAATAAAAATGGGATTTATTTCTTTCGTACAAATCAAGTAAGGCTTGATCATCTGGTTCAGGAATGTTTGTAACTGCATCTTCAGTTATTTTAACAATATCAACTACTCTAGTTTGGTAGCGACTTTTGTATATCTGCTCATCAATTTTCTCGCCAAAAGTTACTGGATAATTATCTTTAAATAATGAAGTCATGAACATCATTGCAGGCAGGACTTTCTCTAGCTTTGCTATATACTCTTTCTCTGTCATATGCAGGTCATTTAGCGTTTCATAGAATTTATTTTTGTCAAATTCACCTTTATCATTTTGAAAGTATTTGGTGTTTTTAATATGGTTTTTTATAGATTCTTCTCCAACTGTCAACCCCAGCTCACTAGTTAGGTTAAACAATAGTTTTTGCTCTATAAGTGCGTTAAGCAAATCATATTTCAGCTTTTTTACTTGTTCTCTACTCGCATCAGATCCAGAAATTTGCTTTTCATAATTTTGATATAGTGATTTATACTCATCTGACGTTATAACTTCTTTTCCAACCCTAGCTACCTCTTCTTTTTCATCATCACCTGATAAAAGGTTGCCAATTCCCATGAAGATTAACAAGCAAGCTAAAAGGACAACGGTTACTTTAGTGAAAAAATTTTTAACATTCATTTTAAACCCAGTTAATTAATGATTAATTATAGAATAGTGATAATTTAATGCTTGTAAACCTGTTGCTTTATTAGCTAATATATATAATATTACAATATATTAACTTAAAATTTAACTCTCTAATCTTAAATAGGAACATATGTTTAACTGAGTTATACTATACCTTAGGAAGGGGAAATATTTTGTTTGAAATATGCTTAAAGGTAAGCGCGTTTAATTAACTTAAGAAGTGGGAAGTGACAAACAAAAAGTTATTGAATGACAAAATTAATGCTTTTTTAGTTTTAATAGTTTATATTTTAGCTCTGTATAACAGTAAGGGATACTTTAAATGGGAGATGCTTTTTTGATGTCAATGGAATCTTCTAAGGGCAATAACGATAGAAATAAACAGTTTCTAGTGCAAATAGCTGCTTGGTTAGTAGACAACACTGGTTTAACTTTTAATCAAATAGCACAATGTTGCAGATTGGCTCTTGAAGAAGTACAAGACATAGCTGATGGGGAAATAGAAGTAGAAAAATATAACCCTATTATTTCTGGAATAATTACTGAAAAAGAAATCGATGATTGCAAAAAAAATCCAAATCGTGTACCAAATTTGATTATAAAAAATATAAAAAAAAGGAGTAAAGCGATTGGTAGCATTCTTGGCTTTGCCTCTACGGCAAGACGTAGAGATAAACCTGATGCGATTTATTATTTAGTAAAAAAATTTCCTATCTTGGACAATAACGTTATAGCTAAATTAATTAGTACAACAAATTACACAGTTGAGCAGGTAAGAGATGGATCTCATCATAACATGCAAAATATAAAACCCCAAGATCCTGTACTACTCGGCTTATGTAGTCAAGAAAATTTAGAAGCAGAAGTGGAAAAAGCAAAAGTAGAAGAGGAGAAGCAAGAAAGGTTAAAAAAATATAAAGAATAGTTATTGAAAATCCTCAAATTTTTGTGTTTTGTTAACATTAAATTAACTTGACTTGCTAGTGTTTATTAGTATAATGTAAGTAAAGTACGGGGTTTAATGATGATTAAGCTTAATACGCACTGAAACTAACTCAGCCTAATTTATTATCTTATAGTCACATTTTAGGTTAGTAAGCATCAATTAAAATTTTTGGAGGATTATGACAACAATCAATGAAGATGTTTTGGCAAAAGGAAAGGTTACAGCTCAACCTGAAAAAAGTGAGCAAACTTACAATAACGATACAGTAAAACAGATGGTCAATGAAGGTACTGAGAAAAACAGAAAAACATTAGATCTGAGCGAATTAAAAGAGAAAACAGCAGAAGAATTGTTAGAGTTAGCTGAAGAAAGAAAAATTTCAACTAACGGTAAAAGCAATGGTAGAATGCTAAAGCAGGAAATAATATTCAGCTTAATGAAAAAAATGAGTGAAGAAGGAGGCATAACCACAGGGAGTGGAATAGTGGAAATATTGCCTGATGGTTTTGGTTTCTTACGTTCAGCAAGTGCAAATTATGCCCCAAGTACCGATGATGTTTATATTTCTAACGGGCAAATAAAGAAGTTTAATTTACGTACAGGAGATATGGCATATGGAGAAATAAGGCCACCTGGTGATAAAGAGAGATATTTTACTTTAACTAAGGTTCAAAGTATAAACTCTACTGAAGTAAGTGAATTAAGAAAGTACGTCCATTTTGATAATTTGCTTCCTCTTTATCCTGAGGAAAGCATAGTACTTGAGTGTAATAATGGTGATGATAAAAAAGGCTTAAGCATGCGTGCTATAGATATAGTAGCTCCTCTTGGAAAAGGGCAAAGAGCGTTAGTAGTTGCTCCACCTCGCACAGGAAAAACTGTATTGCTTCAGCAAATGGCTAACTCTATAGCTATAAATCACCCTGAAGTAGAATTAATAGTGTTACTTATAGATGAAAGACCTGAAGAAGTAACAGATATGATACGTTCTGTAAAAGGTGAGGTAGTAAGTTCTACGTTCGATGAGCCTGCTTACCGTCACGTACAGCTTGCTGAAATAGTAATAGAAAAAGCTAAAAGAATGGTTGAGCATAAAAAAGATGTGGTAATTCTACTTGACAATATTACTAGACTTGCACGTGCTTATAATGCGGTTATTCCTTCGTCTGGGAAAGTTCTAACTGGTGGTGTAGATTCAAACGCACTGCAGAGACCAAAACGCTTTTTTGGAGCAGCTCGTAATATTGAGAATGGTGGTTCTTTAACTATAATCGCCACAGCTCTTATAGAGACTGGTTCAAAAATGGATGAAGTTATTTTTGAAGAGTTTAAAGGTACAGGAAATGCTGAGATCATACTTGATAGAAAACTTTCTGATAAACGTATATTTCCAGCTATTGATATTACAAAATCCGGAACAAGGAAGGAAGAGCTATTAGTTGATAAGGCTATACTAAATAAAATATGGGTGGTGCGTAGGATACTCAATCCTATGGGACCCGTTGAAGCAATGGAATTTTTACGTGACAAACTACTTTTAACAAAGAGCAATGCTGACTTTTTTAACTCCATGAATCACTAAAAGTAAGCCAGTTATGATGGATATGCTGAGCAAAAAGTAAAACGCTCTTATAGCTAAAATAATTTGGATTTACCAAAATATATTTATAGTTAAGTTGGCAATTTACCTTAAGTTAGCGCATGACACTGGAATGACACCCTTGGTGGCAGACAGCTAAAGGAAAATATCAACTAGGTTTATAATCTATCACTACCGTGTTTGCAATTTTGTCGTGAAAAGCTTGTTTATGTTCATCACCTACTGCACATACTAAAACTAAGATTAGTATAGCTAAGAATAAAATGGGATTACAAAGTGATATGCAATAAATTATAAAAAGAGCTATAGTCCTTTTCATTGCTTGCATTGTAGTGATTGACTCAAATGTATCTTTGTCTTTTACACGCATGCTAAATAACAAGTGTCCTGGAGTGCCGCCAAATTTTACTAGCATGAATATATGAAATATACATGGTATCATTAAAAATAAAGAAAATACAATCGTGGTGATTACAATTATTGCACCCATGATCCCTTGTATTGCGTGTGTAAGTGAGAAACCCACCGCCATTAAACCAAATGGTATTGCGATAAATAAAATACAATCAACATACTGTAATTGCGATTGAATGATGGAGAGACATACTCCATTATTTTAGCACGAAGTAACAAATTCAATGAATTGGTTCTTCAAA
>NZ_JAPQLE010000115.1:0-1724 GCF_028982185.1 Wolbachia endosymbiont of Drosophila baimaii
AGAGACTGCCGGTGACAAGCCGGAGGAAGGTGGGGATGACGTCAAGTCCTCATGGCCCTTATGTCCTGGGCTACACACGTGCTACAATGGCGGTGACAGTGGGAAGCTAGGTGGTGACACCATGCTGATCTCTAAAAGCCGTCTCAGTTCGGATTGCACTCTGCAACTCGAGTGCATGAAGGTGGAATCGCTAGTAATCGCGGATCAGCATGCCGCGGTGAATACGTTCCCGGGCCTTGTACACACCGCCCGTCACACCATGGGAGTTGGTTTGACCTTAAGCCGGTGAGCGAACCGCAAGGACGCAGCCGACCACGGTCGGGTCAGCGACTGGGGTGAAGTCGTAACAAGGTAGCCGTAGGGGAACCTGCGGCTGGATCACCTCCTTTCAAGGAACTGTTCTGAGGTTTGGTTGGGTAACTGATCATTCTTGGAATGTTTCGAAAAATAAAGTCCTTTGGTTATGGATCACCGAAGGCACGTTCTGTCAGATTTCTGTTCTGGTTTTACCAGGCGGGAGCGCCGTCAACATATCCCTTTCTGCGACAAGTGTTTCTGCTTGTTTGTTTTCTGCTTTTTTGGTGGAAGATGAATTTGAGCGGGAATGAAGGTTTTGGGCTAGTAGCTCAGTTGGTTAGAGCACACGCTTGATAAGCGTGGGGTCGGAGGTTCAAGTCCTCCCTGGCCCACCACTGGCCGGTTGCGAAAGCAACGACTCTGGTTTTACGGGGGCATAGCTCAGCTGGGAGAGCACCTGCTTTGCAAGCAGGGGGTCGTCGGTTCGATCCCGTCTGCCTCCACCAAAACCGGCTTTTGGTGTTAAACACAAGATCCTTGTCGCAAGGGAGTGTAGAGATCGGACACGTGTTTGGGTGACTGCGGTGCAGCGCCTTTACGGGTTTGTCTGGTGATTTGATCTTTGTCAGTGTGAATCGGTTGGTGCGTATCTGTGCGTGCCGTTTTTCTGTGGGTTGGTCTGACCCTCGGATCCTGATGGTGGCTTCGGTTACTGTTTGGGGTTCGTGTTAAGCAGAAGCGGCGTTAGCGACCAGATACGTTTTAAGATGAAGTATGACGTGCTCGGATGCGTCATGCGAGAGACTTATCTTGCATCTTTGGATGTATGGATGGTTTCTGTGCATGGGGTGAGTGAGCGCGATAAGGGCATTCGGTGGATGCCTTGGTACCAGGAGGCGAAGAAGGACGTAGCACGCTGCGAAAAGCTACGGGGAGCCGCGAGCAGGCTTTGATCCGTAGATATCCGAATGGGGCAACCCACCCGCAAGGGTATCACAGTCTGAATACATAGGGCTGTGAGGCGAACCCGGGGAACTGAAACATCTCAGTACCTGGAGGAAAAGACATCAATTGAGATTCTGCTAGTAGTGGCGAGCGAACGCGGAACAGGCCAGTAGTTTTTGAAGAAGAAGCAGAACAACCTGGAAAGGTTGGCCATAGTGGGTGATAGCCCCGTATGCGTAGTGTCTTTGGAAATTCTTGAGTAGGGCGGGGCACGTGAAACCCTGTCTGAACATGGGGGGACCACCCTCCAAGCCTAAATACTCCCTGGTGACCGATAGTGAACAAGTACCGTGAGGGAAAGGTGAAAAGCACCCCGACGAGGGGAGTGAAATAGACCTGAAACCGGATGCCTACAAGCAGTCGGAGCCTCTTATGGGGTGACGGCGTACCTTTTGTATAATGGGTCAGCGAGTTTCTGTTTG
>NZ_JAPQLE010000116.1:0-17465 GCF_028982185.1 Wolbachia endosymbiont of Drosophila baimaii
TTTTTCCTGGCTCTGTTTTTTATAGCAAACCAATGATGCTCAATTTTGTTGAAATCTGGAGAATAAGGCGGCAGATACAAAATTTCTGCATCAACCCCTTTAGCAAGCTCGATAATTTTATCAGACTTATGAAAAGTAGCATTGTCAAGAATGACAGCCTGTCCAGGTTCCAAGATCGGTGTCAAAAATTGCTCAAACCATCCATTAAAAACATCCATATTACAGCGGCCTTCAAAGGTTAACGGAACAACTATCTTTCTTCCACTTAAGGCTGCAACCATACTGATTCGTTGAGTTTTCTTTCCAGATTTTAGGCCATAAAACCGCTGTCCTTTCTGGCAATACCCATATGGATAGTCCTCTGTGTTATCAATGCCAGACTCATCTATATAAACTAAGTTTTCTGGTTCTTTTGTTGCTATAATTTTTAAGAATTCAGCACGTTTTTCTTCGTTTCTTTCCTTGTATCCATATGTCTTTTTTTGCGCGTAAATCCAATTTTTCTGAGAGCTCGGTGGATCGTTTGGATACTAACGTTGCCCCAAAGTTTAGCCATTTCCGACAGAGTCTTTCCTCCGTTTTCTCTGGCAAATTTAGCAAAGGCATCCCAGTCGGTAATTTTGTGATTGTAACCTCCATTTCCAAGTTTTTTTGATTGAAAGTCTCCTGTTTCTTTTCTTCTTTGCTGCCACTCCCATAAAGTAGTTCGTCCAATTTTAAATCTTGCTGCCACTGTTTCTCTGCTTTCTCCTTCGTCTAGCGCTTCCATTGCTTTTTTCCTTAAGTCATAACTATATGCTGCTGGCACTCAACCTCCTTATCATCGTCTATCCTTATCTTATCACATCCGGACTTCTATGAAAAGAGCTATACATGCTAATTTCCTGTTGTAAATGCTCAAATTATTTACTATTTTTTTATCTTGATCCATAATTCTGGTTATTAGTACTGTGACCAAGAGGTATCCTAACATCACTAATCTTAGGAGAGCAGAGCATTTTGATCATCTAGGATTTCAAAAGTTGAGCTAAGGACATAAAACTAATCCTTTAATACAACCACTTTGCTGTTCCCTTGCCATCATGCACAGAGCCTAAAAAAATCCTGCTAATTTTTCCACTAAATTTGGTCTTTTCTTCATCTATATCTCCTTCTACGCCTAGAATTTTATTCGCCAATTGTCTAGAGCACCAAGTAATGTTCTATATCACTGTCAGCAACTAATTTGCCGCACCGAGAGCTGATAGACCCTTTCATCTTTCTCTCTACCTCTTTTTCACTAAATCTTTTGGGAAGTAAAACAATATATTTTTCCAAACAGTTATAAACTAGGAACCATAAAAACATCTTCATGATTAGCGATTTTAAAAGTTTGATCAAGTTCAATATTCCTAAGCGTTGTACTTGCCTTATATGAACAATAACATCCCAATGTAAGGAAAGTTAATGCAGTCAAAGCAAGTGAAATAGATATTCCTAAATGAGACATTGTTAAACTTGTGCCAAAAGCAAATGCTCCAGATAATATAAGAGAAGCAGAGGCATAAATTATTTGCTTTCTACCATGAGTGCTTGCTGCTGAGAATTGAGATCTTACTGCTGAACTTTTTTCAGGAACTTGAGATAGGTTACTAGCCCTTTTACTATAACCTTGTTTTACATTAACTAGATCCACGTTCTTTGTAGGTACCATCGCCTCAGTGCCAACTTCCGCCTCCATTTCATTTTGGGTTGAATTATCGAGCTTCCCCCTCTTTTCAATAGCTGCAAGCTCATTATACAAATTTTCTACAGAGCAAAAATGTGAGATCCCGGCACTCAAGCTTTTTTCAACGTTTTCTAATCGTTTATTCTCTGCCTTTAATAGTTCTACGCTGCTCAATAATATAATCCTTTCTGATAAGAGTTCCTCAATTTGTTCTTTCATTATATCTATCTCTTCTATCAACTTCTCCTGTTCTATCTGTCCATGACACTTAACATCTGATTGGGTAATTTCTCCGGATTTGCTTATGTTCTCTGTTTGTATAGCAATACTTTTTGTTTCGCTTGCTATTAAAATGTAGTCGTCACGCTTGTTTAACTCATCATTTTCCCATTTTAATTGCTCGTTTTCTGCAATCAACTTATTTTTATCTTTCTCTCTTTCTTCTATCGAAGCATACAGCCTATCTCTTTCCTCGAGTACGCCACGTAGTTGATTCTCAATCAAATTGTTTCTATTGAGAAGAACTTTGTTCTTTTCTACAAGTTTAAGGTTTTCTTCGATCAATAATTCATTTCTTTGATCTAGAGAACAATTCATTTTTCCTTGTATTTCCAATTTTAATTTAAGTCTGTAAATTTGTTGTAAAAAATCCCCAGATGAATTTTCGAAATTGCCTCCGGACTCATTCTGTAGACATTTTTTGCCACTTTCACTGATAAGTTCTTCTACAACATTGAAAAACCCTTGCAAGAACATCTTCAGCTCTGTTAACTCTCTACTTAATGACGTAAAATTTTGTTGTTCTAGTATTTCCTCCACTTTGTTCAACCTATCTACAATTAGTTTCATAGGTTCAACCATTCTACTTGCACCACTTAAATTCATCTTGCCACTAAGATCTGCTTCATTAAACGGATCTTCACTCGTAGAAGTGTGGTTAGATTGACCGATCTGTTTAATCGGAGTACTCGAATTAATCAAATTTATATCAAAGCCAGAAGGTACGCTCATATCACTTAAAACATTAATTGAGTTGCCCAGAGAAGATATGCCACTATTTTCAATTAATTCACCATTATCACAAGCTCTCTGATCTTGTCTCTTATCAACAGCAGCTTCTGTTAGACTAGCACAATCTTTCTGATCTTCTCCACTGCTTTCACTCATAAAGCGCTTGACTCCTATTACCTTCCTAACATTCTCTCCAAGTTCTTCTCTTTCGATTATAATACGAGATTCATTTTTTTCATAGTTAATTTTGTCATATAATTGTTCACATTCTCTGTAGGATAATATTGGTTGTAGCGTCTTCTTCTTTACTTCTTCATCGTAGAAAGCTCTCAGCTTATCATTTGATAATATTGCTATAGCTTCTCTTACATCAGGATGCAATTGAGAACACCCATTTCTGCATGAATTAACACGGTTCAGTAGAAAAATCTTAACAGAGTGTTGCTTGTATTCCATAAGTTCCTCTAATGTAATCCCCATAACTTCTTCTTGTGATTCTATGTATTCTAGAGCTTCTTCAAAGTCTTGTCTGTTAGAGGTGAGAGGTTGAGCTTTTTTTAACTTTTTGATCTCACTATCTTTTGGATGCACACCATTAACTTCAATAACAGGGATAACACTTGCAGAGTCAATTGCATTTAACACAATACTACAATCATCTTGATTTTTTAAGAAAGCTTTTAGCTGTTTTTTAAATTCCAATAAATTACTTAATTTATCTTCATTAGTTCTAGATTTTTTGATTTGATCATAAACGTTTCTGGCTGCTTGGTTGTTCTCTTTATCAGTCCTTATTTTACTTTCTAACTTACCAAGGAGTTTGCTCAGTGGTTTTTTAAGTTTCTTATAATTGTTAACAAGCAGTTCTCTTATCCGTCTTTCAAAATCTCCTTTTCCTTTGAATCTCAAAACAGTATATAGATCATCTTCAGCCCTCTGCTGATCGAATTTTGTATTTACAACCATACCCTTACCTAACACAAATGGAACAGAGCAGACACTGCTGAACAGAACTTAAGGGCGAAGTTAAAACCCACTTAGTTAAAGCCATCAGCACTTCTCCAATTAATCTTACTAATATTCTTCTGGAAAACAACATATCTACTGACCTTATTCTTGGGAATATAAATAGGGTAGTGTTAAAATTGCATCACCTATAGTCTCCAGAAACCTTATGTTAGCTGTCAAATCAAAATTTCTAGAAAATACTCAATAGACTTCTTTCAAAATTCACGTAAGGAGCTCAAAATTGTGGATAGCAGCAATCAAATTAAATCTTAAACCAAAACGCTTTCGTCGATTTCTATATCTATCGGAAATGATTTTAAACCTTTTCAATAAGCCAATTACGTTTTCAACTATTGCCCTGTGGCTCATAAGTGTCCTGTTCTCTTTTTTTTGTTCTTTGCTTAACGGATTCTTTTTCGTTTTCCTGTGCGGTAATACAACATTTTTGTGTATCTTCTGCATTCCCCTGTAGCCGGCATCAGCTAAGATTTTAGTTTGCGGCAATACTGCTACTTTTGATTCTCTAAACATCCGAAAATCATGTTTTCTGCCATTTGAGAAAGATGTGCATATGACTTTTTTACTTTTCTTCTCTGTTACTATTTGTGTTTTTATAGTATGTCTTTTTTTCTTTCCAGAGTAGAAGGGCTTTTGCTTTTTTTGGCCTCTCTACTGGCGTCTCAGTTCCGTCTATTACTAAAACTTCATATTCTACATCACTCTTTAATAGTTCTTTTTTTCCTGGTAATGCAAAATCTGGATATTTTATTAATGTGTCTTCTACCCATCTTATTATTTTAAAACAATTACTTTCACTCATGCCGTAACTTTGTCCAATATGAAAATATGTGCGGTATTCTCTTATATATTCTAGTGCCATCAGTAGCCTGTCTTCTATGCAAAGTTTGCTTTTTCTTCCACTTCTAGCTTTTTTTCTTTTATCTTCCTCATCCATAATTTCTACCATTCGCTCAAATGTTGCTTTTTTTACCCTGTTAAACGTCGAAACTTTTCTCCTTCTAACTTTTCTATTTCCTTATATTTCATGCTTTCAAATACTTGATCTTACACTCCTTCTTCTAATTTTGAAAGAAGTCTATTGGCTTATTGAAAAGGTTTAAAATCATCTCGGACAGGTATAGAAACCGACGAAAACGTTTTGGTTTAAGGTTTAATTTGATTGCTGCATTTCACAATTTTGAGCTCCCTACATGAATTTTGAAAGAAGTCTAATGATTCTAGACAGATTTCTCTAATTCTGACCAGAACGTTTGTGTATTAAATAGGTCTTTCTGGAGTAATTAGGTATTGTAACTTAGCTACAAATTTAGTACCATAGCGTTGTTTTTATGATATAGGGAGGTTTAAATGCCAATAGAAACAAAACGTCAAGCTGAAGTGCTTAAAAAGCTACAAGATGTGATAAAACATACAGATCGTGACATTGCGGCTGGAAGAAAGTTAGCTATTAAAAGGTGGGCAGAAACCTATATAGAGCATATTAAATCCTTTAAGGATGATAAGCTGGAATTCTTATATAATGTTTTTCGAGATGAAGGTTGTTGGTTAGGTACAAGGTTAAATAATACTGTTTTAGGTCAAAGGTTTACTGAAGAAAAAATAGGTGGAATAGATAATCCACTCCACAGATACGAGATGGCTTGTAGTTACTGTGTGGTGGGTAAAATTCTTCCGTTCTTTCAAAAAAGATTCGAATTTCTCAAGAGCAAATTTCCTCCTGGTAAGTTTGATGGCAAAACTGAAACTGAAATTGACAAATATGTACGAAATTCCCTTCTAGATACGATAAAGAGGAATGGTCGTGTGTTTGATTTCTGGATCGATAGAGAATCTGGGGGATTAAAGCAACCAAGTACCGCGTCAGAAGGTTTTGACAGTGCTGTAAAACTTAAGTGGAGTGAAGGAGTAGAGTATTTTTATAATCATTTAAAAGAAGAAGATAAAGAGAAGAAGCTTACAGAAGCAATTATTGCTCTTTCTCGTCCTCAATCTGTTGAGAAAGACGCCTCTATTTTAGATTTTTGTGTAAATAAGATAGTCGATAAAGATACTCTTTTACAGAAAGTATCGCAGAAGGATAGAGGGGTATATTTCCTTTTTAGTAGATTAATACGTTCATGTTTTTTTGATACAGTGCATGATTTAGTACAGTGCTGGTGTTATAAAGAAGTTTCAGAACGTGGAGACGGAGATCATTCAGAGAAAATATTCTCATATGAAGAATATAAACTTCTTCTTTCCTCACTTTCAAATGTGATGTTAGACAATCCTGAGTTAAATGCTCAAGCTAGATCTCTTATTATGGAAATGTGGAGATGTGGTCGCTTTTATAAACACAAGGAGGCTGCTGTTAATACTTCTAATTATACAGTTCCTACAAGTGGTGTATTTGCAGGGTTAATAGTCAATTGGAGACGAGAAGACATTTATAAGACTGATGAAGAAAAAGAAATAGGGAAAAAAGAAATATTAGATATGATGTCATTTGCCAAAGATTGCTTTCCTGAAAAGTTTGCACTTTTTAAGGAAGTCATGATAAAAAACCTTAGATTATGTGGTCGGAAAGGAATGAAAGAAGATATAGACTATGGTGATTCCGCAAGAGAGTTATTCTCTGAGTTAGAGAGAACAATTTTTGGTCCTAGAGGCGATGGTCCTTGGAATAATTTACGGCTTCAATCTAAGGTACCTTTGCCGCTTGATGGTTCTGGTGATGGCCCGAAGTCCGGGTTTGAAGCTCCTAGTGTGAGTGGTGTTTCTGGTTCTCATAAGAAAGGAAGCATCTTTACGCTGAGTGGTAATGAGTAGTCCACTCATCAATTTAAGTGGTTTTTCTGGTCTTAGTAAATAGAGAGGTATTTTGTGTCTTTAGCGAGAAGTTTAGTAGATGGAGATCTCGAGGGTTTTAGACGAGAATTTGAACCTTTTTTAGATCGGTGTCCATCTTTCTTGTATCATGTGGGTACAGGTCGTTTTCTTCCTATATCCTTTTTTAGTATGTTTGCTACTGCACATTATGCTGGAATTCTAGATGAACGTGAAAAAGTCTACTTTCGTTTTGATAATCATGGTATTGATACAAGTGGTAATAATAGAGATACAGGAAACCTAAAAGTTGCCGTTCTAACTCGTAATCGTGATGGAAAGCAAGTCGTCAGGTGTTACAGTGTTTGTGATACCTATAATAGTCCAGGTGCAAGGTTTAGTGAAAGAGAAAGAGATTCTCTAGTACGAAAAATTAGACAGCAAAATCGAGGTTTAAGGGCAGGTGACCTAAGTTTTGAGCAATACAAAGTATGCATGCATGGAAAGGGCAAGAGTCAGGGTGAAAAAGGTGCATCAGTATTTGACGCGGTTCGCGAAGATAAATTTGGCAAATATTCAGCATCTGAGATTAATCTTCTGAGGCAATTTCCAAGGATAGGTCACCGATTATCGGTCAAGTCAATAGAAAGAAGACGACTTAACAGAAATCAGAGAGGACAGCTTGATAGGTTGATCAATTTTGTACAAGTCGAACCTAGTCAACAAGGGATTGACAACTTTATGGAAATACTAGCAAGTGATGACGAAGAAAATGTAAGAAATTCTCTCCAAGAAAATATTTTAAGATACGTAACTGATACCTATAATAATTATAGGGCGCAGGTAAGAAACAATATTGAAAATCGCAATCAGAAATTTGAAGGTTATGGGTTTTTATCAGGTTTTTTAGCAAGTTTTAGTCATCTCTACACAATAGATGTTGACCTCAACTTGTCTCCTAGGAATTCACGCATTACTTTTCTTGTACGTCATCAAGCAGAAAGAGACAATATTCCCATTATTATCAATCTTGCTACAGGAGGGACATGGTCTCATACTGCATTAAACCGCGCTAGAGGTGACGCTGAAAGATTGCGTGCTTCTTCATTTATATCTATTCATACTGAATCAAGATATGCTGTTTGTGTTGGATTAAATTTTAATTTAAATCGCATTCCTTTTAATGTTGATACAGTAGAACTTCAACAGGATAGATTTCCTTTAGTGCGAAGATTATTTGAGTGTATAGAAAATGAAGAAATTATAGAAGATATTGAAGATTTCTTACTTCAACATATCCCTACCGAAATACCAATAAATGAAGAAAATCGTGACAGGATACTTGATTGTATAACTGGTTTTGCTTTTGGAAGTGGTGCTTTTGATAGGCATCATTTACAACTTGAAGGTGGAGGGGAATTACCTGTAGCAAAGTATGTATTTAGATATGATGATGAGGATTTAGGAAGAGATGCTTCAACTATGGTCTTGCATGCTCAAGGTTCTGATATAGTTATACTTCATATTAGAGCTAGCAATGATATACAACTAGAGGCAATCCCTTTACTACAAGGTAGTATTGCTGCTGTGGGTGTAGTGACATACACACTTAATGATCGATCTGGAATAAATTCTAATGCAGTTAGATTTAATACACCAGGAGATTACCTATTGGAGAATAGGGGTAATGTGCTTGGTGGTCAGCTTGTAGAAATTCCCAATGCTGAAAATGTACATGGTATTTTAGAGGGAGTTATGAATGATGACTGGCAAGATGGTGCTCAGCACGGAAAACTATTTGCAGCTATTTCCAGAGTATTAATGCCAGAAAATATGAATGGTGATGCAATAATAAATATAGATAGCGAGGATAAGTTTCGGTCTATATTGCATGGTGTATTTTGTGTTTATGACAGTCCTGATAAAGTACTTTCTAGGTACAAGATAAGTAAAACATATGGTCCTGAAAGGATAAGAGAAGGAGTGGTGGAAGAAGTACGCACAAGAGTTACGGAACAGAGATTAGGTCTTCTGTTATTAAGACGACCTACAGGGAATGATTCAGATACTCACCCAATTGGGTATGTATTAGGATTTGCTAATAATGCAGAAGAAGTAGAGCAGGAGCAAGACGAAGCCGAACGGCGAATAGGTAAACTTATGGAAAAGGAAAGAGGATATTTGCCTATTACTTCTGGAAATAAGGTAGTTTTATCTTATGCTGTGTTTAATAGAGGTGCACAGAGAGCAGAAGACCTTATATCTACTCGACAACCGTGTGTACATAAATTTGATCGTCGCGGTCGTGACCTAAGACCAATAGAACATGAAGGTATTATTGATGAAAGTCCGCCAGCGAATTTATTATCAGATGTAACTATTCAAAATTTAAGGAATTACCGCCAAAATGTTAGGCAAGAAGATCAAAGGAAGGAAAAGATTTTATTTTTTCAGCAAGGTGATAATGATAACCAATGTATTGAAGTGCGTTTGCATGAATGCAGTAAAGAAAATGCTATAAGAAAATGGATAAGGTTAAGTGCACATGGAACTATACCTACTACTCAAACTGCGCAAGACGTATTAACGCAAATAAGAGGGATTCTTAATAACCAACAGATAGAAGTAAGTGATCTGCTTACACTGGAATTTGCAACAAGTACTGGCTATTATGATTACTGGCTTCAACAAATTGATATAGCTCGCGCTGGAAGATTGCAATATCAGCTTCATACTGAAGGTAATCACGCTTTTGAAGTAGTCAATTTAGCAAGGGATAACCAACAAATGACTGACACATTAAACCAATTCGAAGAAAATGCAGAACATCAACGTTTAACTCTAATCATTACTTTAAACAATACTCATTGGGTCACATTAGTTATTGAACGTGAAAATGGAAATTATATTGGGTACTATGCTAATTCATCTGGTGGTAATGTTCCAAATAATGTTACTGGTATCGTTCGAAATAACTTAGGAAATAATGTTAGGATTGAAAATGTTTCTGTTTATCAGCAAACGGATGGTCATAATTGTGGTTTGTGGGCATTAGAAAATGCTAGAGATATTAATCAAGTTTTAAATCAAAATCCTGGGAGGCGAATTCAAAATATTACAGATGCTATAAAAGAGCAGCTTAGAAGAGATGATCAAAACAGGAATGAAAATTACTTTCGAGGCCTGAGGAGGAATATTGCACAATTATTCAGAGATAATCCGCAGGATAATGTTCAATTGCAGGCATACCATGATAACAAAGGGCGCATTGATCCGTTACTACGTACTTATCTAGAGTTAGGATATCACAGAGTAGGGGGAGGATATGGATTAGGAGAAGCACCTATATCACTCAGTGTTAGTGATTTCAGTGACCTGCCACAGTCGAGCTTAGAAAGTCCTGAAGCTAGTCATGTTTCTAATCTTAGCAAAGGTAAAGTAGGTAGGTAGAGGTAATCGGTGGATGAAAGGAGTGTAACAAAAACCTTATGCGTCAAGTAGAGATTGTAAACAAATTTAAAGAGGTTAAGGTGGGTAACCTGTTTTTTTTACTTGCAGCAATGTTTCAAAAAGTATATGTGTTGAGTTGGGTAAAGTTGAATGAGGTTCTTGGAACCTGTTTAAAATCTCCTCAATAGAATAGAAATGAAGGAAAGAACAACCATTTGTAAGCTAGTGTTGAGTTTCCGCTCGCAATTTTTCCACAAACGCCTACATTTTTCCAACCAAGCAAAAGATCGCTCAACAACCCATCTCTTTGGCAATACAACGAAAGAATGTAATTCACTCCGCTTTATTACCTCAACAGTTGCACCAATAGTAGCTTTTATTTGAGTTGCAAAATTTTCTCCTGTATAGCCAGCATCAACCAGTACATTTTTAACTTCAGAGAGGTTTTTTTTAGCCTTTCCCACCATTTCCACAGCACTGCTACGATCAGTTGCTTCTGCTGTTGTTATATGAATTGCGTGTGGCAAGCCTTGCGTATCAACTGCAATATGACGCTTTATGCCTGAAATCTTTTTACCTGCATCATAGCCCTTTTTTTCAGCAGTATCTGTGTTTTTAACGCTTTGGGCATCAATTATACAGAAACTGGTTTTCTCTTTCCGACCATTGCTGATACGAACCTCTCCAACTAATTTTTTTTAAGACTACTTCCAGCAAGCTTGGTTCTGCTCCATTCTTTTTATTCCACATTTGAAAATAGTAATACACGTTCTCCCACCTTGGAAAATCTTTTGGCAGCATTCTCGACTGGCAGGCGCTTTTTAGGACATATAGCACTGCACAAAATACATCATACAAATCAAGTTTCCTTGGTTTTGTTTTCTTTCTGCTACTCTCCAGTATTGGTCTAATTTTTTTAAATTGTTCTTGACTTATATCGCTTGGATAGCTTTTTTGCATAGATATACCTCTTTCTTAACTATGCTTATTTTACCTCATATTTTCGAGATCCTTAACAGGTTCTTAAGCAAAGAACAAAAAAAAGAGAACAGAGCACTTATGAGCCAAAGGGCAATTGTTGAAAACGTAATTGGCTTATTGAAAAGGTTTAAAATCATCTCGGACAGGTATAGAAACCGACGAAAACGTTTTGGTTTAAGGTTTAATTTGATTGCTGCATTTCACAATTTTGAGCTCCCTACATGAATTTTGAAAGAAGTCTATTTTTGTGTATCTTCTGCATTCCCCTGTAGCCGGCATCAGCTAAGATTTTAGTTTGCGGCAATACTGCTACCTTTGATTCTCTAAACATCCGAAAATCGTGTTTCCTACCATTCGAGAAAGACGTGCATATGACTTTTTTACTCTTCTTCTCTGTTACTATTTGTGTTTTTATAGTATGCCTTTTTTTCTTTCCAGAGTAAAAGCGTTTTTGCTTTTTTTTGGCCTCTCTACTGGCGTTTCAGTTCCATCTATTACTAAAACTTCATATTCTACATCACTCTTTAATAGTTCTTTTTTTCCTGGTAATATAAAATCTGGATGTTTTATTAATGTGTCTTATACCCATCTTATTACTTTAAAACTGCTACTTTCACTCATGCCATAGCTTTGCACAATATGAAAATATGTACGATATTCTCTTATATATTCCAGTGCCATAAGTAGCCTGTCTTCTATGCAAAGTTTACTTTTTCTTCCACTTCTAGCTTTTTTTCTTTTATCCTCCACTTCTAGAATTTCTACCATTCGCTCAAATGTTGCTTTTTTTACCCCTGTTAAACGTCGAAACTTTTCTCCTTCTAACTTTTCTATTTCCTTATATTTCATGCTTTCAAATACTTCATCTTACACTCCTTCTAACAATTTTGAAAGAAGTCTATTGTTTTTTTAAGGTTTTATAAGTGTGCGGTAGGGAATACTATATTAATTTTGTTTTTCTACCATGTCACTGGTAGTAGGTTTATAAATTCTGTATGGTTTTGCGGCGTTTTTATGTTGAGTGGTCATGCAGTACCAGACTGATACTACTCCAATAAATAACGATCTCTTAACTATAAAAAACCTCAAATTCTTCGTTCCATATGTGTGATTATGTTTCATTAAAAATGCCTTCCTTGATTTTTTGGATGTCAGATAATTTAAACGTAAGATACGCTGTATATGTCAAATATTTATTGTAGAATATGTGGCCTTAGCCAGAAAAAGTTGTGGAGGAGTTTGGAATATTTCTATACAAGTGTTAATAAAAAGAATTGCATTCTATATATTTGCAAGTGGAATAATGTTGGTTTATTAATATATTCTACTAAAAATTTAAACAATGCAACCATTTTCAGCGCCCAAAATCAACAAGCGTGAGAAATGTTCGTTTTGGGATGAGTTGGTCTACCAAATGATCTGTGCGAACTTTTTTATATTATAATTTTATTATATGCCAAAACCAGCTACATTGGCTCACTTTCGCTAAATCCACATACGAACTAATTTCCCTGACTTTGTTGCAAAGATTGCAAGTTCCTATTTTCATAACCCTACTTTTACGTAGCTTGTTCTCACAAAGATACGATCTTTTTGGGATCTTTGAAGAAGTAAATAATTGAAATCTTTGTAATACTTGGTTGCAATGTTTTTTAGAGACAAAAGGTATTTTCCTATATCTGAATACAATAAATTTGTAATTCTGAAAAAAAATATAAAACTATTGCTAATTATAATAATTGTGTAATAATTAAAACATAAGTTTTTAAGTTAAGGTAGTGTCGTGGGTAATCAATTGGAAGAAGTATCTAGTCCAATAAATATTCAAGCAGATTTAGAAGAGAACAGTATGGTTGATGGAATAGAAAAGCGGTCAAAAGAACAAGGTTTTTATGCAACACAGACCATACCAATTTATCAAGTTAATCAAAATATTACGTATTCATATTTAGCTACGCTCGATAGTCACTTAAAAACAGATGAGCATTGTGTACACGAAAGTAATATACATACTGACTTACTTAATTTTGCTTTTCATGGTTCCTTAGAGAAAGTTCAAGATCTATTAAACAAAGGAGCTAGTGTTGAGATAAAAGACAACAATGGTAACACGCCTTTGCATCTTGCTGCTGGCAGGGGCCGCTTCGTAATCGTTGGAACCCTGTTAAAAAAAGGAGCTACTGTTGAGGTAATAAGCAATGAAGGAGCTACTCCGCTGCATATCGCTGTTCAGATGGGTCACTTAAACGTAATTCAAGTTCTACTAGATAATGGTGCTGATGTTGATGCGCAAAAAGATAATGGTGACACTGCCTTACATATTGCTGCTAAAGCAGGCCACTTAGAAGTAGTTCAAGTTCTATTAGGAAAAGGGGCTAGTGTTGAGGCACGAAACGAAGAAGGATGCACTGCTCTTCATTCTGCTACTGAAATGGGTAAATTAAAAGTGGTTGAGTACTTTATAAGTGAAGAAAAAATCAATATTAACCAAGCAACCGATGATAATGACACTCCTTTGCATATTGCCGCTGAAATGTGTCACTTAGATATAGTTCAATTTCTGTTAGAAAAAGGAGCCAGTGTTGAGGCACGAAACAACGAAGACTGTACTGCTTTGCATATTGCTGCTAGCGAGGACCACTTAGAAATAGTTAAAGCTCTATTGGGCCAAATGAATAATGCTGACATACGAAAGAATAGTTTCAAATGTGTATTGCATATTGCTGCTCGAGAGGGTTACTTAGAAATCGTTAAAGCTCTATTAGACAAAGGTACTGATATTAATGCAACAAACTATGAAGGCGATACTGCTTTAAATGAAGCTGCTGGATGTGGTCATTTGAAAGTAGTTCAATTTCTGTTAGACAAAGGAGCTAGTTTTGAAGCACGAAACGAAGAAGGATGCACTGCTTTGCATATTGCTTGTGAGGTGGGCTATTTAGGCATAGTTAAAGCTCTGTTAGAAAAGGGATCTGATGTTAATGTAGTAAGCGAAAAAAATGGCGATACTCCATTACATGAATCTGCTAGAATGAATCGCTATGATATAGTTGAATATCTTGTAGAGGAAGAAAAGGCTACTATTGATGTAAAAAACTTTAGAGGTGAGACTCCTTCCGATTTGGCAGATTCTAATGGTTACAAAGACATAGTTAAGTATCTTAGTCTTCGAGTAAGGGAGTGTCCCAAAACCTCGGGAAGTCTGGCTGATGATAAAAATGTGATACAGTATCAAAAAGTGACAGAAAATAAACACCTAACTATAACTAATAGAGCAATAAAGACCAGTTTCTGTGTAGGGATAATGACCATGTTGACAAGTGTGGCTATTGGATGTACTGCTATTCATCTTAGTTTATCAATATCAGCTACTGCTGCATTGATTGTTGGGGCCATTGCTGGTGGCATTACATATGCAGTATTAAAGCCTAATAGTAGGCTAAATGAATGTGAAGTGAATAGGCAAAGCTTACCTCAAATGCCTAAGGACGAATGTTGCATGTCATATTAGTTCTTGCATTTTATGTCATGCGTGTGAAAATGGTGCGTAGTATTTTTAACCGAGGTGGAGTTATGGAATTGAATAAATCGCAGGAAGTATTAAATTCTGCTAACGCTGATGTTGGTTTAAGTAAGAGTAACGTGGTTAGTAAAATAGAAGAGAGATTAAAGCAAGTAGATCCAGGTACATTGTGCCAATTAAGTTTTGCTGTTTTAAAAAACAACAAACAAATGGTAGAAACCCTTATAAAAGGAGGAGCTGATGTTAACACAATTGATGCGTACAATCGTGATCCATTATATTATGCTATCTCACAAGGGAACACAAGAATGGTAGAGATCCTAATAAAAAATGGAGCAAGTGTTAATAAGAAGTATAATGACGGAAGCACTCCTCTACATCATGCTGTCTTGAGCCAAAAAATAAAAATAGTAGAGTATCTTATAAACAATGGAGCTGATGTTAATGCGTTAGATGAAAAACGGCGCACTCCATTATACTTAGCTGGACGAAGTACAAAAATGGTCTCGATTCTCATGAAGAAGGGGGCATTACCTTTACTGGAAAACAGAGATATTGAATTTTTAAAGGATCTAGCTAAACGCATTAAAGATGATGATACAGAGTATTTAAAGGAGATAAAGGTAGAACAGAAGGAGGGGCGGGTAGATGATAAGTATGAGTCAATTAAATACTCGTTGCTGCTTAGTGATAACAGCTCTTTGACCTCTATTATTAAAAGGGAAAAATTCAAAAATTTAATATCTGATTGGTCTTTCAACGTACCTGATTTAAAAGATAACCAAAAAAATTTGAATAAGGCACTGTTAAATCTTCTTACAGACTTTCCATTTTGTGACATTACAAGGTTTGAGGACTTTTTACACGATAACAAAGGTGATGATCTAAAAGCTGTTCTCAATCTTCAAAGGGGAGAATCCAAATTGACAATACTACATGTAATACAAGGTATGGAGTATTTAGCAGTGGAAAAAGACATAGGTTGTGCAGTTAGTGCATTTATGACTTTACTTTTAAAATCTGGTGCTGATCCTAACATAGTTAACAGTGAAGGGCAAACACCTTTGCACTATGCTGCTTATTATAATACTTTAAATATACCTTTGCTTCTGAAAAAAGGAGCACGTGGTCAAACTGACAGACAAGGAAAAACTCCTCTAGACATTGTAATTATTAACAAAAAACCTTTTGAAGTGAATCTTTTAGAACAGATCTTTTTAACTCAGGAGCAATTGGAAGCAAAAAATGATTTAGAAGGTATTTGCGGTCATAGCTTTAACACTAATCGACTAAGAAAGTTTTTCAATCAGCACAAAGGAAATGAAGGTCTTAAAGAGATTCTCAATCTTCGTGATTGCGAAGGAAAGTCTCGAGTTTTTCAAAAGATTAGGGAGGCTTGTTATGGTAATGAAACTCATTTCAAAGAAGCAAAAAAGTTGCTGCTAGAAGCAGGAGCGATTGATTACGAAGAGTGGAAGGACAAAAAACGTTTGCCTAAGCTTAGAACTCTATGGGATGATTTAATATTAGATCAGTCGGAAAAGTTGAAAATATTTTTGGGTAGGGTAAATAAATCCAAAGATATAGATGAGTTAAAACGCGTTGTAAACGAAGCTATAGAACTTGGGGTAAGGCTGAACTTTCCTAACCAGGGTAGTATATACGGAAAGGTATATGAAAAGGAATATAGTTTTACAGATTTTGTGATAAGAAAGATTAGTGAATTAAGAAAGAGTTCCGAAGGTTCAAGGAATATAGAGGTTGCTAGTGGTATAGTATGTCAATTGATATCAAAAGGGGCAATTTTGTACAACATAAGCAGTATATATGTAATTGACGAACTGGAAGAGTTTGAAAGCCACAAAGCTAATATGAA
Organism: Wolbachia endosymbiont of Drosophila baimaii; assembly: GCF_028982185.1. NCBI lineage: Bacteria > Pseudomonadati > Pseudomonadota > Alphaproteobacteria > Rickettsiales > Anaplasmataceae > Wolbachia > Wolbachia endosymbiont of Drosophila baimaii. The sequence continues at coordinate 16,384 of NZ_JAPQLE010000116.1, forward strand.
AAACGCTTATGCAGATTATGAGAATCGTGCTTTAGATTTCATAACAATCGTTCAAAGCGCAACAAGTGGTAAGGTAAGAGACGTAAAAATCGACAACTCTACTCTCTGTCTTGAATATTCACAGGATAGTAAAGTAGATGTTGCAAAGATTACAAATGGAGCAAGGGGTTTAGGTATCACTCAGGAAGGTGTACAATACGGAAGAAATATAATAAAGATAGGTAAGAGTGAGGTAGAAATTATAACGGAAAACACTATAAGGAATTATGTAGGCCTAGCGGATGGTAGTAATATAGTATTGACTTTCGATACTGGCTTGGGAGAGTTGGAAGTGAGATTATACACTGATAAGCAAAATCTAATAAAGGTAGAAGTAGAAGATCAAGAAAAGTGGAAAAAATTACAGAATTGTGAGGAACGAATAGGGGAAAAATGTTTGCTTGGTGGATGTTCAGTACGTGATGCTATTGAACGAGGTTTTTTTACTAGATCTGGAGAGTTGATTCGTTCTGAAACAATTAATCAATCTGATGCAACAAAAGTGGACTCTTGGACAAAGCGCGAAAAAATGAGAAAAGCTTCAAGTCTTGAAGAAACAGTAGGCCGTTTTCTATTTAAGAGCTTCAATTGACGTCCAAAAGAATGTGATTTTTAACACTCCCATGCCAACTTATAAAATTTCTCAAGCTGCTCACTCCACAGCATTGGTATTTCCCTCAATTCAACCAACTTCAATCCTCTTGGCTGCCTCCCATTTATTATGTCTTCCTTAATCTTTTGTGCTAAATAATTTAACCTTAAAATTTGCTGTATACGTCTTGTACCTATATTAATTTTGGCACTCAGCTCATTCACACTTCTATATTTTCCCTCTTCTAGTTGCCGTTTCCACAGATGGGCTCTCACCACTGCTTTCAGTAGCGCATTGTTTATTTTCCCTTCGGGTTCTAAGACAATTGGACCCAGAAGTTACCGCCAGTAGACCACTCAGGTATAGCATTTCTCATAATAGTCCGAACAGGTCATAGGAAGGTAGAATCAACAGCACGACGAAAGGATTCGAATAGAGAAATGTTTTTCCT
>NZ_JAPQLE010000117.1:0-17621 GCF_028982185.1 Wolbachia endosymbiont of Drosophila baimaii
TTCACACCTTATTTCACCGCGATTTTCAATCCATACTTCCTTTGGCTTATTTATTGATATTTCATTTACGCCTTCTTCTTGAAATATGCCTTGTAATGGCTCCAAATATGTATCAAGTGCAGCATAGTTCATTTCATTGATTTAATATTGCCTGTGAAGGAAATACTATATCTTGGTTAACAAATACTTTCAATGCGGTGCCTTGATCAACATAAATAGTTGGTTTTTTATCTGTATATCTGCCTACTATATCCCGCATATCTTTAGAAAAATCCTCGATTGATTTCCCGATTGCTTCATCATAAACAGACTTGCTTTTTCTTTGAATTTGTTCTAACAGTTGATTTACAATTTCCAGGCTTATATTTACCTCATCTTCTTCAATTCCTAGTGCTTTTGCTATTTCCTCTTTCATTATTTTTAGTAAATCTTGTCTGCTTTTGGCACTCCGAATTCTTCCGATAGCCCCAAGGCCTAATTTCCATTTGTCACTAGATATCTTCTTTTCTGGGTCAATAATGAGTTGGAGAGAAGAAAAATCTATTTCGGTTGCAGTGATAGACTTTACTGCATCTCTGACAGTTAGCGTATCAACAAGATTAGAAGCCTTTTGCCCCATAACAGCAGAACCAATCGAAACACCAGCAAGTGTCACTGAAGAGAATAACGCACTTACTATTTTGTTATCAACTATTCCTGCTATTCCTGCTCTACCAAGCTCGTCAGTACTAAGTGATGAGATTGCAATATCTATTCCATGTGGCAGAATCACTCTATTCCAGTTTATATTTACACGAGATTTAGCAACATTCGAGTCAAATGAATAACTGCCTATCAATCTTGAGCCTTTAGGTATTAAAACTGTATCACCAGTTTCTGCATAAACATCTCTACTCACCATAGCACGCAGCATTCCTTGCAGATCAGAGTTTATTGCAGTTTCAAGAACAGCATCAATAATTTTACCTTGAGTAATCATTAAACCAAGCTTTCCTACTCTGGTAGCTTTGCTCGATTGTGCTGAAGTGTCGGATAAAATAGCATCAGCAGCCTTGTTCTCTCCACTACCACCTGAAATTGTCAACATCTGTGCACTACGTCTGTCTCTAGGATAACCGCCACCCCCTATTGTAGGAAACGAGGTAGGTAAATTGCCCATAACATTACTAGAAGGAAAATTTTGCTTTGGCAAAATAGGTATATTTGACACAGGAGTTTCTTTTGGTTTCTCTTCTTCTTTTTTCATCACTTCTTCCTTTCTAATTTGTTTTATTTCTGGTATGATTAGTGGTGTAGGAAGAGGAGGTAAGGGTGGTAAGGGATCAGTTATTATTCTTTCAGGAACCATTACATTATCTGGAACTTGTTCCAACTTTCCTTTCAATTCTTGAACGTTTTGCTTTGTTTCCTCTTTTTTAATAACTTCTGAACCCTCTTTAGGAGAAGGACTAAAATAGAGATAATACACTCCACCAGCCAGAAGCACTAAAATAATGACCATCAATGCCCTATAACCTTGATTAGAGCCAACTGTTACTACCTTATTCTCTATTTCTGATTCATCTTCTGAATTGTTACGCCTTTCTTTATTCATATTGCATGTACCACAGCTAAAGTGACCTATTTATAATTTCAACTTCACCATCTTCATAACGCATAAATAGCTTTTTATGTACTCCTTTTATTATAACATAATCATCAAATAACAGCCTTTTACAAGGTTTATCCTCCCCTTCTACAAAAACCTGAGGTATTTTATTATTATTTCTAAATTTTAAATAGGTTAAATAACCATCATCAAATAACTCGATCGGAACTATATCCGCATTACCACCTTCATCAATATATGTATAATTGTACTTCGTATCATTTTCTTGTATTATTTTTTCTAGCTTGTCTGTAGTATATTGCATTTGAGTAGGTAAAGAAACCTCATCTAAATCAACATCAAATTCACCTTCTTCTTGAGGATAATAAAAACGTACTACGTAAGATATATCCTTTTCAGCAGAATAATCGTGATCCACTTTCTTAGCATCAGTATCCTGGTATTTATCGTAGTTTGGCCTTGAGATTAAATCAAAAATGTAATTTCTTTTTTTAGTTGTCGCAATAATCATGTTAGTGCGACTACTAACTTCAAATGGCATGATAAGCAATTTATTGTCATAAGGATTAATTTTCCAACTTGATGCATCACCAACAGCGATATTTTTAACTTTTTCTCCTTCCGCAAATTCAATATAAGAATAGTAACCCTGACTAAAAACCACCGTAAATACTTCATTAGGGCTATACACAAAAGTCTTTATTCTACTATCTACAGAAATAGGCTCATTATAATTAATGGATGCGTTTAAATTGCCACTGACAAGTAAAGCTAAAACTAATAATATCCTATACATATTCATCATCTACTCTATATGAAATAACTTGAAATCCTAATGGGTTAATATATCTTTGCTGATCATCCATTTCAAGCGATGCATACCTATATGACATAATAACTATCTTGTTTTTTCTTGTGGAACTTCCATCTTTCCGCGTAAATTCCACAAAAAATCTCACCTGAAGAGCATCGTTACCCAATTTTTGAATTGAGCGAATTTTAAATTCACTTTTGGTATCTGAATATAAATTAAAAAGATCATCCATATTCTGCGATCCTATATAATTTCTAAATTCATTATACACATTAGGTGAAGAAAACAACCTCACCTTTGTATAATAGTTATAATTATAATGATATGGATCAAAAACCTCCCTTGCTTTTATATATTCTGAAATAAAATAATCGTTTAGCGCTTCATCTGCAGAATACTCCTTTACTGTGACAGGATCAACCAATTGCACTATTCCTGATTTCTTGTCAATTTCTACAACAAATGGCTCAATAGTGCTACTTGTGCTAATTTTAAATATGACTAATATGCTGATAGAGATCGTTGCTAATAATATTAATGCAAATAAAAGTAGAATATTTCTTTGAGCAATAACTGTGCTGTAGCGGTTTGAATTCCAATTTATATCCTTATCTAAGGATTCAGTATTTTTTTCTCGTTTAAAAAATCTTAGCATTTTAGTATTCCTAAAAATCTTAACTTATGTTAATAAACATAGCAAATTAACAAAGTAGTTACAGCAAAAAAGCTAAAAAACTCTTAATCTATGGCCTAATTTACCAAATTTTGTCCCCATATATGAATCGTTATATTTATTACGTTCCACAATAAGTGGTAGACACTTTGTAACTCCTATACCACTACTTTCCAATTCTGACAATTTTCTATCATTGTTTGTAAGTAATTGGATTTTGTTAACGTTCAATTTCTTAAGCATTTTAGCTGCAACAGCAAAACTCCTTTCATCATCTTCAAAACCCAATGTTCTATTTGCATCAACAGTATCAAGATTATGTCCTCTTTGCATACTGTACGCTCTTAACTTATTAGTTAAACCAATGCCCCTTCCATCTTGCATCAAATACAATATAATACCACTTCCAGAGTCAGCTATCATTTGAATTGCTTGATGTAACTGACTTCTGCAATCGCATGACAAGCTATCTAACAAGTCACCCGTATAACACGAAGAATGAATTCTTACTAATGGTTCGCCATCTTTATCTGGATTGCCAATGATAATTGCATGATGTTCTCTTCCACCACTTTCGGTTCTATAAGATATGATATTTACTTCTTGAGTCTGTTTTAAAAATAATGATGTTTTGCACACTTCATATACATCCTGATTTTCTTGAAAATTATTTATGAATGACGTGTCCAGTGCAATAACGTCATTTTTCTCGCACCAATTTCGCATTTCATGATTATTCTCAAAAGTCATATCAGCCACTAACGCGTATGGCAATAATTCTGAGAACTTAAGCAAGGCAATAGCACATTCATCTATTGTCTTTGAGCATTGCAACTCTTTTATGCAATCTTCCTTTGAACAGTTTATTAAATGGAGCAGTTCATCAAAATTATTCACCAACAGACGTTTGCTGTTATGTTCTTTATTCTGAGATATGTATTTTACCTTACTTGAAGTTAAAGTAACATATACATTGCTTGATATAAGCTTGTATTGATTAAATAAATCTCTTTCTAAAGCCTCAGCAGCAGCAAACAATAGGTAATTACTTTCATCATATATTACAATTGGCCGACCGCGCCTGATTTCGCTGATAGCTCTTTCTACCTTATTGCTACTCTGATTTCCTATAAACATTTTTACCCATATTAAACGGTGATAAAAACTGGTGCGGCCGAGAAGACTTGAACTTCCAAGGCCTTATGAGCCACAGCGACCTCAACGCTGCGTGTCTACCAATTCCACCACGGCCGCACTATATTCTAGTTTTTATATAATTATTTTAAATTACTTAATCATTTTAGAATTTTTCATCTAGAGTGTCAATCTGATACTAGAATAATTTAGAAATTGTTTGTATAATTTGATTATGAATTTTGTGATTATAAATTTTAATCATTTAAGATAACCTTACTACTAATTTTTAACTTAGGTTTTTATACAAATGAATATAGCTAATATCTTTATTTTTTTAGCTCTCTCTCTTATAACTAGCTTTCATTTCGTCCATGCACAAATATTATACACATGGTCTCAAGTTATCCCAGAAAATAAACTAAGCATACGCGCAATTACGGACAAAGACATGTGTCCCATTGTTTATGTTGATGGCAAGGAAACAGAAATGCTGAATCGCAGCTCAATTAACAATGGTGATCATAACGAAACAGTTTGTGAACTGACAGTACAAACAAGTGCCAAAGACGTTAGTATTGAGGATCTACGAGTTCCTATATTACCAGAAAAGGTTAATAAAATTGCTTTTATTGGTGACACGGGCTGTAGAATAAATATGTTATTTCAGCAAGAATGTAATTCAGTAGATAGCTGGCCTTTAAAAAAAAATTTAGACTCAATTGCCCTTCATAAACCAGATTTAATTATCCATGTTGGTGATTATCATTATAGGCAAACAAAATGTAGAAATACAAAAAAGTGTGGCGATATTTATGGATATAATAAAGAAGCTTGGTACGCTGATTGGTTTGAGCCTGCAAAGGATATTTCATTACAATCCCCTTTCCTTTTTGTTCGTGGAAACCATGAGAGTTGTGATAGAGCTTATGAAGGATGGTTCAGGTATCTAGATTCATACCCCTTTTCGTCTGAAAAATGTGGAAACTTCGTTTCTAGTTGGTCCTTAGATGCTGGACCGATGAAATTTTTTATCTTCGACTCTTCATCCGGTGAGGATATTTTTACAACCCAAAGCACAATTGATGCTTTTGAGAGGCAATTTGATAAATTGATACAAAATAGTTCTGACAAGCCCATGTGGTTTTTAACTCATAAACCGCTTTGGAGATCTCCAAAAAAAGAATTTTTGACATTAAAAAGCCATGGTAATCTTACACAAATCGAAGCTTTTGGAGATAAATTTCCAAGCAATGTTACTACCATAGTTTCTGGCCACATTCATATAGCCCAGATTTTATTAATGGATAATGTTCCAGACCAAATTATAGTTGGAAACGGTGGTGCATCATTACACGCTCAAGATCAAGAATCTGTTTATCAAAATGTAGAATTTGACTATTTAAATGGTAAAAACTACTTAGCACACGAGGTTAGAAACTTTTTTGGCTTTGGCTTTGCAATACTAAATTTAGGTGATCACGAATTTACCTTCTATAATCAACACAGTAAGGAAATGTATTCTGCGAAGCTAACAGAAGATTTTAAACTTAAACGGATTAAAACTATAGTCGATTCATTTTAGGATTTGTTATTAGCTATTTTAAAAACGCTACTTAAACATTTTTTTTAATCGATTGATTTCATCAGCAAATTTTGAGTCGGTCTTTATAAAATTTTCTACTTGTTTTACTGCATGTATAACAGTAGCATGGTCTCTGCCACCAAAGTTTCTCCCAATATCTGGTAGGCTTTTTTGCGTAAATTTTTTGGCAAAATACATAGCTATTTGTCTTGGCCTTGCAAGACTGCGAAGCCTTCTATTGGATTGCATATCTGCAACCTTTATATTGAAAAACTCAGCTACTTTCTTTTGTATTTCTTCTATTGTGACTGACCTATGATTTGACCTAAGAAGATCGATTAGGGTTTCACTAGCTGATTCTACCGTCATACTTCTTCCAATTAATGAGGTATGGGTAACCTTATTTAATGCTCCTTCTAATTCCCTTATATTAGATTTTATGTTCCTTGCTAAAAACTCTAGGACATCTTTCGGAACATACATATTCATCTGCTCCACTTTTGCCTGCAATATACCAAGCCTTAATTCAAAAGTTGTTTCATTAATATCTGCCACCAACCCCCAACCGAGTCGTGATTTTATTCTTTCTTCCACTCCATCAAGATCACTAGGAGACCTATCAGCTGATATAACCAATTGTTTATTTTGGTCTATCAATGCATTGAAAGTGTGAAAAAATTCTTCTTGTGTACTATCTTTACCACTGATAAATTGCACATCATCTACCATCAATACATCTACTGATCTAAATTGCTCTTTAAATAACATAATATCTTTGCTTCGCAGCGCTGTAATATATTGGTACATGAATTTCTCTGCTGATAAATACACCACTTTTCTTTTTGCTGATGGGGAATTGACTATGTGCCAAGCTATAGCATGCATTAGATGTGTTTTACCAAGTCCCACTCCACCATATAGAAACAAAGGATTGCTGCCTAATATTGGATCTATAGATTCTGCCACACGCTTTGCCGCCGTAAATGCTAATTCATTTGGCTTTCCCACTACAAAATTATCAAAGGTGAACCTTGGATCCAGCGGCGAACCAAGATTATGATTACTTTCCTCTCTGTTTTTTAGTATAACATTAAAATTTGAATTCCTTTCCTCAATTACTTGAATATCAACAGAACGTATACTTTTATCTTCGCTTTGCCATAATGATAATATTTTTTTCATGTAATGAACTGTAATCCACTCTTTTATAAACCTTGTTGATACGGATAAAAGAACTTCCCCATTTCTGCTACTGACAAATTTTAGTGAACTCAGCCAGCTATTATATGTTGCTTCTCCATAAAGATTATAAAGACAATTTTGGATTTTTTCCCAAGTAACATTGTGATCCGTTACTGTAATAATCTGATCAAAAAACATAGTAGAAACCTTAGGGCTAGTTAAGTTCATATACCACACCAAGAAAAAAGCAATAATTAGAAAAATATAAGATAATCAATAGCTTACTGCAAAATGAAAAGCTAATACTACTTAATACATACTAAAAATTATGGTGATTTTTTGATGGGTTGTAAAGGGTATAAAAACATTAAAATTGATCATTTTTATTTCAAAAAAATGAAAAATTTGTAAATGTCGCTTGTATCGAGGATTAGAAGCATGCTATTAAAAGCAGTAATACATTATGTATAAATAAGATGTTAAATTTACTGGCAAATAAGTAAAGTATTCATATAAATATAGCTAACCTAATATAGATTTACTGAAGCAAATTTATGATTATATTAAGTGATTTGAGTTGTTATGCTGTATTCGGTATTGAACTAGAGTTTTACATTGAAGGAATAGAAAAAGAATACTTATTTCTGAATAGCATCAAAAATAAAATAGCATCTCTTGAATTTTCTTGCGAGAAGGAGAATTCTACACATCAGTATGAGATAAAAAGTGGTTGTTATACGAACTCCGACAATTTAATTAAGCATTTTGAGTTAGCAAAACAATCACTTACTGAAACAGCACAAAAACTAGGTGGGAATATTTCTTTTAAAGCAAAGCCCTATTTGGATAGAGCAGGCAGTGCATTAAATGTGCATGTTAATCTCGTGAATTCAAATAACGATAACTTATTTTATATCAATAAGCAAAAGTACAGTGACTATCTGATTCACAGTATTGGTGGATTATGTGCAATGATGAAAAAACATATGTTGTTTTTCGCTCCAAATGATGATTCATATTTAAGATTTCAGTACCCGGATATTTATACTCCAACTACGATTAGTTGGGGAGTAAATAACAGAACTGCTGCGATAAGAATTCCCTATTTTGGCAACGATTCCAAAAGATGCCGCCTAGAGCACCGTGTTCCTGGAGCAGATTGTAACCTTGAAAAAGTACTCACAGCAATAATTGAAGGTATAGTTTTTGGTATAGAGAACAAAATTGCTCCGCCAAATAGAGTGTATGGCATTGCATCTGATCCTCAATATAAGATGGAGAGTTTGATATAGCAACTACATCTAAAACCCTAACCCGTTAAATGGCTGTTGGATAATTGGCTGTTTTAGCACTTCCCTCACATCATTATTTACATTCCCGCACTGTAATAGCCACTCTGCAGGAGATAGTTTTCTCTCAGGTTTAGATTCTATACTAATATTTGCACTTGGTCTTTCAGGAAGTGGATTACCAAGCGCATCCATGTGTTTAGGTAAAGGTTCCATAACAATATTTGTAGCACTAGAAACGGAATGACTATCTTTAGTATCAGCGCTTTTAGAAAGTGAATTACCTTTGAAATCCATATGTTTAGGTAGTCCATTTTTCATTTCTTCTTCTGCTCTTTTATTTTTTAATTCTTCTTCTAGCTCAGTTTCAGTTCTTTTTGGTTCTTTTACGGTATCTTTTTCTTCACCTTCATCAACACTGCTATACCCTTCATCTTCTGAAACTTTATCTCCTGAAACACGAGTAATTTCAGCTTTAGTTCTTATTTTATGAATCAGCGAAAGTAATAAGTAAGTAACTGCAGCAGCAGAAACGATAATGGCTATCTTTGCGGCAATGTGGATTGCTGTTAAAAATATTAAAACTGATAAAGCTCCAGCTAATCCAGACACAATAACTTTATTTTTGCCTTTTGTTATATTTAGAATTGCCACCATAATAACCTCTCAAATACTGTTCTAGAATTATTATACAGGAATTTTCTTATACTTGCAATTTTGCGAAAATTTTAATTATTTGCGTAAAGTTTTAAAGCTATACAAGGATTAATTAATATGCAATGTATCTCGACTATAATATTGTACAAACGCACATATTCAGTTAACATTCAACATGCAGAGCTTACTCATAGAGCGAAACAGGACGGTGGTATTATTACTTATAGTAATTTTTATCTTCGGTTCATACGTTTATGTAAAAATGCCAAGGGAAAGCAATCCTGATATACAGATTCCTATAATCAGCGTGTTTGTTGGACTTCCTGGGATTTCTGCTCAAGATAGTGAAAAGCTATTAGTGCTTCCTATAGAAAATGAACTAAGATCCATCGAAGGTGTAAGAGAATTGAGAGCTTTTGCAACTAATGATGGTGCTCACATGATACTCGAATTTGGAACAGAGTATGATAATAAAGAAGTGCTCGATAATGTCCGTTCAAAGCTTTCAAACATAAAATCGAAGTTACCTGTTGAAGCGGAATCTCCGATAATCAATGAAATAAACTTGAGCTTATTTCCGATACTCAATGTCGGCTTAATTGGTAATTTGCCAGAAAGAGCCTTAACTGAAATAGCACGCAAGCTAAAGAAAGAAATAGAATCTCTGCCAAATGTTCTCAAAGTTGAAGTGGCAGGTATGCGTAAAGAAACAGTGGAAGTGATAGTTGAGCCCACAGTTCTAACAAAATATAACATTCAATCAAACGAAATATTCCAAGCTATATCAAGCAATAACAGACTAGTGGGAGCTGGGTCACTGGAAAATGATACCGGTAAATATTCGATTAAAATATCAGGGTTATTAAAAGATATAGAAGATATTATGAATATTCCTATTAGATCTCAAGGCGATGCAGTTTTGAGAATCAAAGATATAGCAAAAGTATACCCTAGGTTTGAGGATCACCAAGGATTTGCTCGCATTAATGGATTACCTAGTGTCGTGCTAGAAATTTCAAAACGTAACGGAAAAAACATAATAGACACAGTAAATCAAGTAAAATACTTAATGGATAAGGCAAAAGATCAATTACCTGAAAATTTAAAAGTGGTGTACTTAAACGACCAGTCAAAAAACGTCCGCGATGTGCTTGATGACTTGGAAAACGGCATAATATTTGCTGTGTTGTTAATATTGATCATAATGATGCTTTCTATGGGAACAAGGATTGCTATTCTTGTGGCACTCTCGATACCCGGTTCCTTTCTCATTGGGATAATAGCTCTTTACTTTATGGGTATAACCTTAAATATCGTTGTGCTCTTCAGTTTAATTATGGCTGTTGGCATGCTGGTTGATGATGCAATTGTGATCAGCGAATATGCCGATAGAAAGATGATCTGCGGAATGGACAAAGTAGAAGCTTTTTACACTTCAGTTCGTGATATGTTTTATCCGGTTCTATCATCAACGTTAACTAAATTAGCAGTGTTTTTTCCTCTATTATTCTGGCCTGATACTGTTGGTAAATTCATGCAGTACATACCAATTACAATAATTCTAACTTTGACTGGATCGCTCATTATGGCTTTGGTTTTTATACCAACACTTGGTGCAATATTTGGTAAGCCTTCGATAACTTCAAAAAAAGAAATAAAAAAAATGAGTGCTATAGAAAGTGGTGAAATAAAAAATGCTGGGCCTATAATAAGAGCTTACGTACGCATGCTAGAGAAGGTTTTGGATCATCCTAAAAAATTCGTATGTGCTACTGTATTCGTTTTGTTTTCATTTAGTGTGCTGTACTTTACTTTTGGTCCTGGAGTAAAGTTTTTTCCGAAAGTGGATTCAGATAATATTTTAATCAGTGTTAAAGCAAAAGAAAGCTTATCAGCCAAAGAACGAGATCTGATACTCAAAGAAGTGGAAGAACGCATTTTGAGCATTGAAAAAGAAATTCATGTTTCTTATGCTAGATCAGGAGCATTTTCAGACAACGTTATCGCCAGAATACAACTAGAACTTATGGATTGGCGCTTCAGGCGCAAAGCTAAGCACATACTAAATGATATAAGGAGCAGTGTGCAAGACATGAAAGGAATAATAATTAATGTTCAAGAGGAAAAGCCAGGACCGTCGGCTGACAAGCCAATACAAATCAACCTCAGCGGGAGTGCATCCAGTTTGAATTTAGCAGCAGAGAAAATTCTAGAAATTATGAACCAACCTTCATCCGGGTTTATAAATATTCAAGATAGCAGATCAGCACCTGAAATAGAGTGGAATATGAGTGTTGATAAGAGTAAGGCTACAAGCTCTGAAGTAAGTGTTGCAACCATTGGCGATTTTATAAAGATGGTTACAAATGGAGTGTTGATTGGAAAATATAGACCAAATAACACGGATGAAGAAATCGATATTGTACTCCGTTTCCCCAGAAAGGACCGCAATATGAAGACTATAGACAATCTTTTTATCAATACAGTTAATGGTCCGTATCCTATGAGCAACATAGTAAAATATGCTCCCGAAAAAAAGGTAAACAAACTAAACAGGATTGATGGATTACGTACAGTGACAATTTCCGCTGATGTGGATATAGGCTATCTTGTTAATGAAAGAGTAAAGTTCATTCAGAATTCTATTGCCCAGGATTGGGACAAGGGAGTAAAAATTGATTTTAAAGGCGACAAAGAAGATCAACAAAAATCAGGAGCATTTTTGTTAAAGGCTTTTATATTAGCGATTACACTAATGATATTGGTATTAGTGACACAGTTTAATAATGTATACCGTACATTTATCGTAATGACAGCAGTGTTTTTATCCACAACATGTGTGTTTTTTGTTTTCTTTCTTATCCAACAAGTTTTCGTAGTTGTTATGTGTGGAGTGGGGATAATTGCTTTGGCAGGAATTATAGTGAATAATAACATACTATTGCTTGATGCCTTTCATCATCAAATTAAGGTACACAAAAATGACATCAAGCGATGTGTAATAAACGCTGCAATTTCTCGCGTTAGGCCAATATTGCTTACCGTTGCAACCACAGTTCTTGGTTTAATACCGATGATTACCAGGTTAAATATCAATTTTTTTACGCTACAAATCACATATGATGCTCCATCAAGCCAGTGGTGGGTTGATATTTCAACAACCATAGCAAGTGGAATATTGGCTGCAACGGTTTTAACTTTATTCTTTACTCCTGCGTTGCTTGTTATACAAAAACATGAAAAAACTTGACTTAAATTAGCAATCATTTAACATTTAAGATAGTGTTCTTTGCCCGTTGGGGCTATAATTATAACTAATTACATTGGATTTATTTATTATGATTGCTAATCGTAAAAGCAGTGTTAAGCAGAAAAGTAACAAGAATAACATAGTTGGAAGCCTTGATGTAATAAAAACAGCAGGAGAGCTTTCACTTCAAAAAGGTTTAGATTTTGATGTTGTGATAAAGGCACTAGAAAGTGCTATAGAAGCAGTGGCTTATCAAAAATATGGTAGCAAAAGTAAAATTGTAGTTAATATAGATAGAAATACAGGCAAAGTTACTTCATACAGAAAACTAAAAGTTATTGATGATGAATCAAATGAAAAAGAGAATACTGAGTGTGAATCAATTACGCTGACACAAGCTAAATTAATAAAAGGAGATGCAAAAATTGGAGATACTGTTAGTGAATTACTCTCTCTTAACACTGATCTTGCTTCAGCAAGAATTGCCCAGCAAAAGATTGCTCAAATAATTAAAGATGAAGAGTCAAAAAAGCAATATGAGGAATTTAAAGATAAGGTGGGAGAAATAAGGTATGGTATTGTTAAACAAGTAGAATATTCAGATCTTATTATAGACATAAATGGCACTAGGGCATATCTTCCATTGCGAAATTTAACTGGTGGTGAATCATTTCGTGAAGGTGATAAGGTTAAAGCTTACATACAGACTGTTAAGCGCTCTGATGATGGACGTCAAATTATTCTTTCTAGGACTCATGAAGGCTTTTTGGAGGCATTATTAAATCAAGAAATACCAGAAATTGCTGACGGATTAGTGACAATTAAAGGTATAGCTAGAGATGCTGGTTCAAGGTCTAAGGTTGCCGTTTTCTCTCCCGACAAGAACATTGATCCAGTAGGTGCTTGTGTTGGAGTTAAGGGAGATAGAATAAAAACTATTATACACGAATTAAATGGTGAAAAAATTGACGTTATAAATTACTCCTCAGATTTGGGTCAATTTGTTATTAAAGCCATTACTCCTGCAGAAGTATCGAAGGTTATTATTGATGAAAATGAAAATTGCATAGAGTTAATAGTTGCTGAAGATCAATTGAGTTTAGCGATAGGAAAAAAGGGCCAGAATGTAAGATTAGCTTCAGAGCTTGTTGGATGGAAAATTGAGATATTAAGCACTCAGCAAGAATCAGAAAGGCGAAGTAAAGAACTTAGTCAATGTTCAGCTTTATTTGCTGAAGCTTTAAACTTAGAAGAGATTATGGGTCAGCTATTGGTAACAGAAGGTTTTTCAAGTGTAGAAGACATATCTAGCGCTTCAATTAAAGAGCTTGCTTCAATAGAGGGCTTTAATGAAGATATTGCAAACGAACTTCACAATAGAGCAAATAAGTACCTGAAAGCAGAAAATGATAGAAAAATAGAAGAGCTAAAAAGTTTAGGTATGGAGGATGATGTAATCAATTTAACTTTATCAATAGACAATAAAGTTGCTCTTAGTAAGCATGATATTAAGACTTTAGAGGACATAGCAGATTTATCAAGTTATGAGTTTTGCAGCATACTCTCTTCCTCATCCGATAGCAAAGAAGATCTAAAAGATACAGTAGATTCAATAATCATAGAAGCACGTAAAAAGCTTGGATTAATATAATAAAATAATATGAATAATGAAGATATCAGTGATAAAAAATTAACGCTCCAAGGTTTAAGCAAGCTTAAATTAGACCTCAATTTAAACTCTTCAGCTAGCCCAAGTACTGGAGCTACGGTAGTAAAAAAAAGAAGAAAAAAATCTCATGATGCAGAAGAACATAATTTATTTGACGAGAGTAAATTATGTTCTTTAACAGAGAAAGAACAAATTTTTCGCATTAATGCTGTGCAGAATGCTGCTTTGCTGAAAGAAAGAAATCAGAGAGAAGAAAAAGAGAAAACAGCAAAAGAAGACAGCAATAAAGAGATTGACGAGAAAAATGAAGCGGACGCTTTATCTAAGGAAATAAATAAGCAAGTTTTAAGTAATACCCACTTAGTTGAACCAAAAGAAGATAGTATTGACCATGAGGACAACGATAAAAAGTCTTTTAAAGTCAACAAAGATATATATTCTAAGCATTCTAAACTGGTAATTGCACAGGCAATAGATGAAAAAACTGAACAACCCCCTGTATTTAAGCAAAGGTTTGGTATAAGAGGTAGAAAGTCAAAGTTTACTAAGGGTAAAAACATATCAAGAGAAGTTATTGTACCAGACAAAATAACTATCAGGGAGTTATCTATTCGTATGGCAGAAGATAGCAAGAGTGTGCTAAAAATGTTCAAAGAAGAAGTTGGTGAGAGTTATAGAGTAGATGATCTGGTGGATCCAGATATAGCATGTGAAATAGTGAAAAAATTTAATCATACGGCCAAACGAGTGAGCGATGCCAACAAAGAAAAGGATTTATTTTTTATAGAAGGCAGAGAAAGCCTGCTTAAAAAACTTAAACCACCAATCGTCACTTTTATGGGCCACGTGGATCATGGTAAAACCTCATTGCTCGATGCATTTCGTGAATCTAATGTTGCAGAAAGAGAGTCAGGTGGCATAACTCAACACATAGGTGCTTATCAAATAACAACAAAAGATAAGCAAAAAATTACTTTCATTGATACACCAGGACATGAAGCGTTCACTGCGATGCGTGCATGTGGTGCCAATATTACTAATATAGTTGTAATAGTAGTTGCAGCTGACGATGGAATCATGAAACAAACAGTTGAAGCAATAAATCATGCAAAAGCAGCAAATGTTTCCATTATAGTTGCTATTAATAAAATTGATAAATCTGAGCTTGGTGATGTAGAAAAAATAATTAATAGTTTGCCTCAATATGATCTCATCCCTGAAGGGCTTGGTGGTGATGTTATGATTGTGCCAGTATCAGCAAAAAAGAAAACTAATTTAGATAAACTAGAAGAGACGATTTTGTTAATCGCTGAATTAATGAAGCTAGAAGCAATAGAAGATTGTCGAGCACTTGGATGGGTAATAGAATCCAAAATAGATAAAGCGAAAGGAATATCAGCCACATTGATAGTTGAGGAAGGAACGTTAAAGGTTGGTGATATATTGGTAGTTGGTACAACATACAGTAAAGTACGTAGTATGGTTAATCACCTTGGTCAAAGAGAAAAAGCAGCACTACCCTCCGCTCCAATTGAAATTACTGGTCTAAATGGTGTACCAAATGCTGGAGATAAATTTGTTGTTGTAAATTCTGAAAAGCAGGCACGTGAAATTATTGAACATAGGTTAGAGTTAATCAAGAAAAAAGAAGAAAATTTAGATGAGGATGATTTAGATATATTCAGCCGTAATAACAGTGAAATAGAAGAACTATCTGTAGTTTTAAAGTGCGATGTAACTGGTTCTATTGAAGCAATATCAAGTTCAATTGATAAACTCGGTAAAGATCAAGTGAAATTAAATATCCTACACAAAGCAGTAGGAGGGATAACAGATTCAGATGTGCTGCTTGCAGAAGCATCAAGTGCAGTAATTTTAGCTTTTAATGTAAAAGTGGACTCAAAAATAAGGGACTTGGCAAAACAAAAAGGTATAGAAATACATACTTATAACATAATATACGAGCTCATTGACGACATGAGAATGTATTTAACTAAAATGTTAAAGCCTGTTACACGAGAGGTTCGTGTTGGCTTTGCATCCGTGAGGCAAATATTTAACGTATCTAAAGCTGGTAATATCATTGGATGTTACGTAAGTGATGGAGTCATAAAAAAAGATTCTTTAATTAAGGTAGTGCGCAATAGCAAATTAGTGCATGAAGGAAAGTTAAAAGCACTACGTAGATTTAAAGATGATGTTAAAGAAGTAGGTGTAAACTTTGAATGCGGAGTATCACTAGAGGGTAATGTCGATATTAAAGTTGGAGATATTTTGGAAGCTTATCAATTAGTGCAAGAAGAAAGGGTGTTATAGTAGCTGGATATGAAAAAGGAAATTAGAAACCTAAAAATAGCATTGGTATTGCATAGAGCAATATCAAGAGTTCTAATGGAAGGTAAGGTGTTCAATAAAAATGTAGCGGTATCTGACGTAAAATTAAGTAAAGATTTGAAAAAAGCAGATGTATATATTGTGTTATCTTCATTGAATATTCAAGTAGCTGACTACTTAGATCCAGAAAAAAGACGCACTGGAGATCCTTCTGAGAATAATTGTGATATTAACACTGTTGTTAATGAAATGAACCAATCTGCATGGTCAATACGTAAATCTATACTGTGTTATGTTGATTTGCGATTTATACCTGAACTAGTTTTCAAGCCTGATTTAGCGTTCGATAATTTTGTTAATGTAAGCAAAATATTACATAATCACACTTAATTAATGTATTTCAACCATTACTTTTCATTAATGAGGTTGCACAGTTTAACAGGTTTGTGGCTTGTGCTATTTCCCAGTTTGAGCGGTATTCTTTTAGCCTCAACTTCTCTATCATATCAGGCTCTTTTTCTCCTTGTTTTGTTTACTATAGGTGCATTTTTAATGAGACCCGCAGGGTGCATAATCAATGATATCTTCGATAGAAAAATAGATGCGCACGTTGAACGAACAAAATATAGGCCACTTGCAAGTGGTGCATTAAACATAAAGCAGGCTTTAGCTTTACTTTCACTGCTACTGTCTATTGCCCTGGTAATCTTATTATTAACTAATAAAACTACACTCATACTTGGAATAATCTCAATGTGTATGATAGCTACTTACCCTTTATTAAAGCGGTATGTTTGGTGGCCACAATTGTTCTTAGGGTTTACCTTCAATATGGGATCGCTCATGGGCTCAGCAGCAATAACAAACCAGATCAGTATAGAATCCTTGCTGTTTTATATAGGATGCGTCTTTTGGACGCTTAGTTATGACACCATATACGCCCATCAAGATAAAAAAGATGATGAAAAACTCGGGATGAAATCTACCGCATTATATTTTGGTGATACAACAAAATCTTGGTTGAAAAGATTTTATTTAATATCTCTTATGACGTGGCTATATGCTGGTATCTTATCATCATTAAATAACATTTTTTATATTGCTCTACTTGCTGTAGGGTTCATATTTCACCGCCAATACAAAAATTTCAATCCTGACGATCCCAGTCAATGCATGTCCATATTTAAAAATAATTCCTACGTAGGGTTGCTTCTCTTTTTTGGCATCCTTTTAGATAGAATTATCACCTAGGTCTCAAGAGTTTTGGCTCTAATGAAGTCAATAAACTCAGGTACTCGCAGAAACGAAAATTGCTTGACACCCTTCGCCAGCCCTCTTATCATGAAACTGAAGCTATTGTATTTGCTTTCGCCAATCTGCAGATTAAAAGGTAAGGATTACTTAATGTATCGGCGTCTTATGTTC
>NZ_JAPQLE010000118.1:0-11037 GCF_028982185.1 Wolbachia endosymbiont of Drosophila baimaii
AAAACATTCCTCTATTCGAATCCTTTCGTCGTGCTGTTGATTCTGCCTTCCTATGACCTGTTCGGACTATTATGAGAAATGCTATAACTGGAGAATCAATTGTCAAATTTCCTACTTGTAGGGACATATACTCTATGTGTTCAAACCTAGCGCATTTACACATACTGTTACAACACTTTGTATAGCCGAACTTACTTTTTCCATAAGAGAAGGCTCTACCTCTACTATCTCAGCTCTCTCATAATGACCAGGTGCCAAGTATACCGTTTCTTGTTCTTTATTTCCCCATAGCTCGTTGTTCTGCTGATAACCTTCATTTATCACTCCCGCATTTGGCAGAAACAATGTATTTACATCATTACCATTATTTTTATAGTAGACGTCAATTTCAATATTAGCCAGCGAAGCTAAGATAGAAATTTCTTCTATGAAAACATGGTAACTTTGGCTGCTGATTGCCTCTAGATAAGATCTATAAATGGATTTGCCATTGAGAAAAGAATTTGCTGCGGTATCACTATTATAATTTCTATCATATTTTCTTTCACTAATATTGAGATTACTAGCACTAATGCTTCTTAAATCACCTATAACTTCATTTTCTTTTAATGTCGTAAGACAACATAACTTTTTTATTAATTTATTAGTCTTTTTTTTGATCTTCTCTACCCGTCTGTTTGTATGCTGAACCAAATCTTTTATTGAGTCCGACATACCAATCAAATGATTTGGATTTTCTAAGAATGCACCAAAAACTTTCTGCATCTGTCCCTTCAATAACTCAGGCATCCTTGGATCATTCAAAGAGTTAAATTGACTTAAAAATTTGTGCCATTCCATTCTCATATCTTGTGCTTTTTCAGTTTTATATTGACCAGAGCTATTATCACCAAATACCGCATGGAAAAAGCAGTTGCCATCACCTGTAGTATTATATTGAACAATTTTTGTTTGCTTACTTTCTACTGAATCTAAACTTACTCCGCTATCTTTACGACTTATATTTCCTGGACCACCTAATACAGGGCTTGGCGTGCCAGCCCTGCTTTGTTCATCCTTTTTCAACGCTTTTGCAAATTCTTTTCTCTTCTCTATTAATTGCTCTGAACTAAGTTCATATTTTAGCTGATCATCAATTTCATCAAACGATTTGCCTGCTTTCAGCATATCTGTAATTTTCTTAGCATTCTCTAAGGCAAATATTCCACAATTATACTTGTCATCTTGTTGTTTAGCTTTTGAGTTTCTAATACTACTATTGTCTATTCCTAGAGTTTTCTGTAGCGCACTTGATACCTCTTCTGGTAATGGTTCACCAAATGAATCGCAATAATATGCTCTAAACTTTTTACTCTTTTCATCATGAGAAATAACCAATGTTACCCAATGATTGTTATTTAAGTTAAGAATTGAAGACAATACTAAATTGTTATCCCCTTTTACTTTATCTTTATATTCTTGCAATCGGTTCCCCAGAAAAGATGTAAGATTATCGAGGCAAGAAAAGAACACTCCTTTGGAAAATTCCCTGTGACCTTTTTTACGATATGGCATCCATCCATAGTAACTTTTTGCAATCTCTGCAATATCAAAATTACTTAACCAAAATTTATAATCTTCTTTTTTATTTGTCTTATATACAAAAGAATCCTTATTTTCTTTGCAGTCAAAAATACCACTATCCCTATCAGGAGTTTTCGGTCTTGCTTGCTTTTCTGGAGTCTTGCCTTGCAAATCTTGTAGTTCTGTATCTTTTTCTTCACTCTTTTCCCCCTTTGAAGCTCTTTTTCCATTAATATAGTTCTTCGCTAAGTAAAATAAAGGTTCAACAACCATTTTGTATGCTACTGTAAGAATTATTCCCATTAAAACCCAAACTACGGGGTTAGAGATGAGCATAGCAAGTGGAAAGGTCAATAGAGGGGATCCTATTACCGCCCCTAAACAGCCAGCAGCGAATGTGGCTGCTAGGCATACACAAGTAGCGTAGATAACGAATTCCTCACCAGCAAAGTAAGTGCTCTCTTTCTGATTATTTTTTGTAATGCCCAACATACTACACCCTATGAATGCTAAGTTAATTAAATTTTAACAAATTCTAACAAAAAAATCAACCATAATAATTTTAGTAGTATGAGAAAATATTGAATATTAAGAGCTTTTGGAGTACAGTAACAATGTTAGTAATAGCACAATATATGCACGATATAGAATATATACGCAAAAACCCTGAAGGATTTGAAAAGGCAATGAAAAGCAGGGGAATTAGAGAATTTACTGCGAAAGAGATATTGGAAATCGATTACGAAAAAAGATCATTAACCACTAAACTGCAGGATTTGAATAGGCAGCGCAATGAAATCACAGAGGAAATAAAAAAGCTTAAAATGAGCAAGAGCCCCTGTGAAGAGCAAATAAAATCATCAAAAAACATTACGAATGAAATAGAGGCAGTTAGCTTAAAAGAACAAGCAGAAAAGGATAAGTTGGTGAATGTTTTATCTAACTTGCCGAATATTTCTGCGCAAGATGTGCCAATAGGCGCAGATGAGAGTTCTAACTTAGAAGTTAGAAAATACGGAGAAAAAAGGCAATTTGATTTTACAGCAAAATCTCATTATGAACTCGGAGAAAAGTTAGGTTTAATGGACTTCGAACAAGCGGCGAGAATTTCCGGATCAAGATTTGCAATATTAAAAGGGCAGTTGGCTAAGCTTGGACGGGCGCTAATAAATTTTATGCTTGAAATGCATGTTAATGAATTTGGCTATACTGAGGTGTACCACCCGGCTTTGGTGAAAAACGAAGCTATGTATAATGTTGGTCAGCTACCGAAATTTTCTGACGATTCGTATTTAACTACCGACGAATTGAGGTTGATTCCCACAAGTGAAGTGTTTTTAACAAATTTGGTTGCTGATAAAATAGTAGAGGAAAAAGAACTACCTATTCGCTTTACTGCGTATTCAGAGTGTTTTCGTAAAGAAGCAGGCAGCGCAGGGCGAGACACGAGAGGCATGATAAGGCAACACCAATTTGGTAAAGTGGAATTGGTGAGTGTTACAACTGAAGACCAATCAAATGATGAACTTGAGCGCATGACGAATGTTGCTGAAGAGATATTAAAAAAACTGGAGTTACCGTATAGAGTGATGCTGCTGTGCAGTGGCGATATGGGCTTTGCTGCACACAAGACTTATGACATAGAGGTATGGTTACCTGAGCAAAATAAATACAGAGAAATATCAAGCTGCTCAAATTGTGGTACATTTCAGGCAAGAAGAATGAACACTAAATATTCTTCAGAAACTGATAAAAAGATGAAAAAATATATTCACACTTTAAACGGCTCAGCTTTAGCTATAGGAAGAACGATTATTGCCATAATGGAGAATTATCAAAATTCTGACGGGTCGATTGCAATACCAAACGTGTTGCAAAAATACATGAGTAATGATACTGTTATAAGCAAATAATAATTTTGACATATAGAAAAGCGAGGAAATAAAGATGAAGGTTCTGGTTATAGGTTCTGGTGGGCGTGAGCACGCTCTACTTTGGGCTCTAAAAAAATCTCCTATCTTGACTGAGTTATATGTAACTCCTGGTCGCCAAGCTATGAAAGATCTTGGGGCTCTTGTGGATGTAAATATTCAAAATTCAGTGGATGTTACACAATTTTGCAAGAGAGAAAATATAGAGTTGGTTGTTATTGGTCCAGAACAACCAATAATTGATGGGCTTGCTGATGATTTAGTTGCAGAGGGAATAAATGTTTTTGCTCCAAGTCAAGCAACTGCAAAACTTGAGGGATCGAAGTCTTTCACCAAGGGACTATGTAAACGATATGGTATACCAACTGCCAAGTACGAGTGTTTTGTTGATGAAGGGTTAGCTAAAGATTTTGTACGTAGCAATAAAATGAAGTTTCCACTTGTAGTGAAAGCAAATGGAATTGCAGCAGGAAAAGGGGTGGTTATATGTAATACAGAAAGCGAAGCTTTTTCAGCAATAAATTCAATGCTAGTGGAGAAAAAATTTGGTGAATCAGGTGAAGAAATAATCATAGAAGAGTTTTTAGTTGGAGAAGAAGTAAGTTTTTTTGCTCTTATTGATGGGTTGAAAGTAGTAACTCTTGGGTGTGCAAAAGATTATAAGAGAGTTGATGAAAGTAATGAAAGCCAAAATACTGGAGGTATGGGGTCGTACTCGTCACCTTCAATTATAAGTAAGGACATGGAGCAAAAAATTATCCAAAAAATAATATACCCTACAGCTCAAGCATTGGTTAACATGGGTACGCCTTATAAAGGAGTACTCTTTGCTGGTTTAATGATTTGCAAAGATAGCCCAAAACTTCTCGAGTATAACGTTAGATTCGGTGATCCAGAAACGCAATCTATATTACCTAGATTTGATTCAAATTGCGATTTGTTAAAATTGATGTTGTCAGTTGCAGAAGGAAAGTTAAATGTCAAAATGGTGGAACTTAACAACAAATCTACAGTTTGTGTAGTTGTTGCAAGTAAAGGCTATCCGGGTGATTATCAAAAGGGAGAAGTAATTAAAGGATTAGATAAGATTGAAAGCATTCCTGGTGTGTTGGTGTTTCATGCTGGTACTAAATTGGATGAAAGTGGTAACTTAGTTTCCGATGGCGGAAGAGTGCTAAATATAGTAGCAGAAGGGAGCACTATAGAGGAAGCCAAAAGTAAGGTGTACTCAGCATTAAATTTTTTAGAATGGCCAGGGGGCTTCTTCAGATACGATATCGGTAGTTAATGTTAGCTGTCGGTTAGCAGGTGGTTCACAGAAACGAAAAACTTCCTTGACAAACTCCGCCAGCCCCCTTATCATGAAACTGAAGCTATTTATTTATCTTCGCAATCTGTGCAGGTTAATAACAAAAAACTTAGGGTATTTGGCGTCTCATGTTTAATTTTTCGCACTACGTGCATCGCATGTCTTTAAAAAATTTTAGGTTTTTACCTATATAAGCCGAAACGCGCTTACAAAGCGTTTAAGACAGCAAAAAACGTCAAATTGACAAGGGAGGATTTGAATGCTAGCTACTACGGGGTTTCTTTGCCTTTTTTCCTGCTTAGTAAATTTCTTAAACACTTGCGGTGTAGGTTAGTTGCAAGTTAAAAGCAGCTAAATCGCTCTTAATCAAGCGTTTTAGAATAAAAAAAACGCCGATATTTTAGTACATAGTAAATAGCCAACCACCACGGGGCTTCTTTTGCCTTTTTTTTCGCTTGGTAAATTTTTTAATATTTATAGCTAAACGACAACCGTCATCCCGCTACGTGTTAGCGGGATCTAGAGATACCGCGGCGGTATAACGTAGGGAAACCTTTCTTGGGTTAGCCCTATAAAACTAATCAGCATCTTGTTTAGCACATATAAATTAAGTTTCATAAATATAGTGTTAAACCTTGAAAATATGTTATAGCTACTTTTTCCAATTTAGTGGTGGGTTTTAACAGTACACATGTCGCTTTACTATCTACCAACTCAATCACCATAGAAGCTACAGTCATTACTTTGCATCCACTTATATTCCGTACTTTAACATTTGTTCTACTTTCTATAGGAAGCTTTACCCCCCCTACATCATTACGTACAGCAGTATGATTTATTTCATTTTTAGTTCCACTACTATGCTGCAACAAGATATCCCCATTAACTTTTATTTCAACGTTTTTGTCACTACTACCATTGTTAAAATTTAATCCCTCATCTCTTCTACTTTGTCTTTTTTCTTTTAATTTTAATTCAGTTTCTCTTTTATCAAGGGTAGGAAATGGGATGTGAGTTTTTTCCTGACCATCTTGATTTATAGCTCTTGTTGTATTAAAAGCTTCGTTGCTTTTACATGATATTGTATAAGTAAGTGGTGTGTAGATTTTTTCTTCACTATCTGGATATTTTATAGTTATTGTTGTATTAAGAATGTCTTTCAGAATATCGTTTTCTCTAGCTATGTCTAAAATTTCTTGGATAACTTTGCGATCATGTAATGCGGCAAGTAACTTATCAGTTACTTTTTGATTATTTTTATGTTTTATGGTTATTGTTGTGTTAAGAATGTCTTTCAGAATACCGTTTTCTTTAGCTACTCTTAACATTTTCTCAACAGCTATACTATCTTTACGTAGTATAGCATAAGCAAGTGGTGTGCAAGTTTCTTCCTGACCATCTAGATATTTTATAGTTGTTGTTGCGTCAAGAATGTCTTTCAGAATATCGTTTTCTTTAGAGACTTTTAAAATTTCTTCAATAGTTTTGCTATTTTTACATGATATGGCGTAAGTAAGCGGTGTGTAAATTTCTTCTTGACCATCTAGATATTTTATAGTTGTTGTTGCGTCAAGAATATCTTTCAGAATACTGTTCTCTTCATCTGCTACTAGAATTTCTTTAATAATTTTGCTATCCTTCCGGAACATAGCAAAAGCAAGTGGTGTGTAAGTCACTTCCCGGCTATCTAAATGTTTTATAGTTGTTGTTGCGTCAAGAATATCTCTCAGAATACCTTTTTCTTTAGCTACTCTTAACACTTTTTCAACAGCTATACTATCTTTACGTAGTATAGCATAAGCAAGTGGTGTATAAGCCACTTCCCGGTCTAGATATTTCATAATTGTTGTTGTGTTAAGAATATCTTTCAGAAGAGTACTGTTCCCTTTAGCTGCTACTAGAATTTCTTTAATAGCTTTGCTATCCTTCCAGAACATAGCATAAGTAAGTGGTGTGTAAGTCACTTTCTGGCTATCTGGATATTTTATAGTTGCTGTTGTGTTAAGAATATCTTTCTCCTTAGAGACTTTTAAAATTTCTTCAATAGCTATACTATCTCCACATAGTATAGCACAAGCAGGTGGTGTAACAGTTGCTCTCCGACCATCTAGATATTTTATAGTTGTTGTTGCGTTAAGAATATCTTTCAGAATACCGTTCTCCTTAGAGACTTTTAAAATTTCTTTAATAGCTTTGCTATTTTTACATAATATGGCATAAGTAAGTGGTGTATAAATTAATGAATCATCACTAATTATTTTTGCACTAAGAACACTCTTTAAAAGGTTGCTCAATTTAGCTTGTTGCAAAATATCCTTTACAGTTTGACTATTCTCGCAAAATATAGCATGAGTAAGTAGTGTAAAAGTTGATTTTTTACCCCGATGTTTGCTTACTTCCGTAGTAAGAATCCTTTGGTTTTCCTTTTTAGATATTTTTTCTAGTTCTTCAGCAATGCTACTTTTTTTGCCTTTTATTTTTGATGCTAATTTTAAAATACTTTTTTCATCTTTCTCTTTCAATTTCGAATCGTTTACCTGATGAGTCATTTTTTTTCTCAAGGTCTTTCTTATTAAACTAAGCATAACATTTCCTCTCTTCGTGGTTATAATATTTGCTTTTATGAATCAGTTGTGTTGACAATGTATTAATTGCATAGCTCAGACATTGTTTTATAAAGTAAAATTTTAGTAGACTACCTTACAAGAACGTTTCTTGCTAATTCTGAATCCGAAAAAAGGACGCAGTAAAGTTATTTGTAAGGGAAGAATGAAACTTGTAGCTATAGCTAAACTGACTTACGATAATTTGAAAAACCGTCATACCGCTGCTTGTTAGCGGGATCTAGAGATACCGCGGCGGGATGACGGTTCGCAGTGGTATGACGGTTCGCGGCGGGATGACGATAAGCTCGTCATCCCGCTACATTAATATTGTATTAATAAAAACTTAATAATAATCCTTAATAATATATGAACTAACATGTTCGCAATTTCGTATGACAGAGGAAACAAAAGATGGATATGCTTCCTTATACGTTGCAATTCAGGAAGGTAATATTGAAGCTGCAGAACTACTAATAAAGTGTGGCACAAACGTCAATGATCATTATGAACGCAATCGTACGCCACTGCATATTGCCATCGGACGCAAACAATTAGAAATAGCAAAATTGCTGATAAAAAATGGAGCAAACGTTAATGCAAAAACTCAAAATCATGGTAAAGATGATCTAACACCAATGCACTTTGTAGTTTTTGCAAATACGCCAGAATTTATAGAATTACTAGCTAGCCATGGTGCATTGATTAATGAAAGAGAAAGTACCGAAGGGTATACTCCTCTTCACTTTGCTGCTTTGTATGGGAACAAAAATATAATACAAGCCTTAATTGATAAGGGACAAGATATTGAAGATGTGGACAATAATGGGCGAACAGCTCTGTTTTTAGCTGCTAGGCAGTGCACTGAAGCAGAAGATGATAGCAGAATAGAAATTATCAAGTATTTGATAGACAAGCTCAAAGCAGATGTAACAAAGAAAGACAATAATAACAATGCAGTACTCTTTCCTGCCGCTAATAATTGCCCTGGAAAAGTGGTAGAATTCATCATTGAGCAATATATAAAAATCTTTGAGTTAGAGAATTTTATCAACCACAAAAATAATGATGGAATGGATGCTTTGGATATTGCGCTGAATAGTGGAAACGAGAAAGCTATTGAAGTATTAAGATCATATGGAGCAGATATCAAGAATAAGGCAGATGGTAACACTCAAAAAATTACTGCAGAAAAACCAAGTAGTACCCTAGACAGAGCAGAAAGTGCAGAGGTAGCACCTCCAATTAAGCAAAGAGTATAAAGCTTTTTACAAAGCGATTATAAATTCAGTAAGTTGCAGAGGCTCTACAATGGGAAGTGTAGTATGCTAGCAGATACAAATGACTAGATAAATTATATTTCATTAAAGTCATTTATCTTGAAACATAAGCAGGATTTTGTATAGTTGTTTCAATTTGGGTCTGTATATTGAAACAATGCGTGAAAATGACAGGTCATTGTGCAAGAGATACCTAATTCGCCGACAAGAATACTAGATAAAGAAACTTACATTTCAATTATTTCACAATTTCTGTATAATCTTAAAAACTCAATTAGTGCGTTATGAAGATAATAATAGGTAATGCTAGTAAGGAATTAGGGGAATCAGTAGTTAACCGGCTAGATGTTCAACCATCCTCTGCTTGGATATCAAAGTTTACCGATGGTGAGGTAAATGTAGAAGTAGCAAATGATCTGTATAATCAAGAAGTATATATAATACAATCTCTTTCTCCCCCTGTGAATGATAATCTTATGGAGCTTCTGCTTATAATTGATGCAGTAAATAGATTAGGAGCCAAAAGGATAGTAGTAATTATCCCTTATTATGGATATAGCAGGCAAGATAGAATTATCAAGAACAATAATGTGCAGTCTGCTTTAAGTGCCAAATTAGTTGCAAATCTTATTCAAACTGCAGGTGCAAGTAGTGTTGCAGTTATTGATTTGCACTCAAGTCAAATTGAAGGATTCTTTGATGTACCGATAACTAATTTGAACTGCTTTGAAGCATTTGTTGACTCTATACACACGGAAAATTTGGCAATTGTTGCACCTGATGTTGGAGCAATTGGTAGAGCACGTGCTTTTGCAAAGACTTTAGAGGAAAAGTACAAGATAGGGTTAAGTGATAAGATTATTGTAGTAGATAAATATAGGGAGAAAGCAGGCACATCTCAAGTAATGAACATAATAGGAGAAGTTGCAAATAAAAATTGTGTCATTGTTGATGATATAGTTGACTCTGGTGGAACATTGTGTAATGCAGCTCTTGCTTTAAAAGGCCACGGAGCAAAGTCCGTAATTTCATGCATCACACATGGCGTGCTTCCAGGAAGTGCAGTTGAGAAAATCTCTTCCTCTTCTTTAGATAAATTAGTGATTACGGATACCATACTTCACAAACTTGAAAAAACTGGTAAAATAGAAGTTGTTTCGGTTGTAAATATTTTAACTCACTTTATCCAAGGAGGTAAAGATGCCAGCTAAGTCAACAGAAGACGTTATTACTTCACTAATAGAATTTGCAAATAAGAGAAAAATAACAATTACCAAAGAAGAAATGCTTAAAATTGCACAGCTTGTAAGGATTAAGTTATCAAATGACGAGATTGATCACTACTCCAAAGAACTGACAATGCTGGATTGGATACATAATACTTTATTGCAAGTTAATACTGAAGGTGTTTCTCCTGTGCATTATGGCAGTATAGACAAGGACATTCATGTACGCGATGATGTTATAAATTCTCAAAACATTAAAGAAGAGATATTGTCCAATACAAAACCTGAGCATGGGTATTTCGTAGTGCCAAAGGTTATAAGCGATTAAAGTAAAATAAGGCTCATATCAAATCTATAATAGATCGTATCTGTTCAGCAGAGTGGCAAAATAAGGTAGACGAGAAAAGACAACTATAGGAACAAATGGGTGTCATTCCAGTGCTTGACACTGGAATCCAGTCCTTTTGCACAGTTCCATCAAAAACGTTGTAGAGGATTAACCGCTTTCGTGTTTACCAACTTAGTGCCCAATCTGGATCCCAGTGGGCTTTGTTGCATAGCAACTGAAAAAATCTGGTGGCTACTGACAAAATTCATTATAAAATAGCCATTTAACCTTGAAAGAAAAAATATGCCACAAAAAATGAGGGTCAGTAACCATAGCGAATATAACAAATTTCTAGAAAAAAGAGGAAATATTTTTCATTATATCAACGAAGCCATAGAAAAGTGGTACGAGAATGGTCCAAAAATACCAGGTGGCAACAATATTTATAGCGATAAAGTTGTAATTTTGGTGCACATAATAACTTGTTTATTTAGAATAGGCCTGAGGCAAACAGTTGGGTTTATAGCAGGATACCTTGAGCAAATTGGGAAAAATTTGCAAGTTATCAGCTATTCACAATCATCAAGAAGGTTTAAGAAACTCAATATTAAGATCAATGATTGCAGAATTGATAAAAATAATATGGAAGATATCGAAATTGCTATAGACAGTACAGGAATTAGTATATACAACAACACTCCTGGTCATAGCAAAGAAAATAGCGAAGATAGAAAGTATCGCAGCTATGAACAGACAAGAAAATTGCATGTAATGTTGAATACAAACAGCAAAAAAGC
>NZ_JAPQLE010000119.1:0-2119 GCF_028982185.1 Wolbachia endosymbiont of Drosophila baimaii
AAAAAACAAGATTTTCAATAGGTTGCTTATAATCCTAACTATAGTTAGCCTTTCATAAGTAGCGATGCAACAAAGCCCACTGGGATCCAGAAAAGTTTGCTTGTAAGCAAGCAAACTAGCATAGAAAAACGTTTTCGATGAGATTGCAGAAAGGCTAGATTCCAGACTGGAATGACATCGTTCACTATGTACCATATTGCAATAGTTGTGGTCAAGGCACTGGGATCTGAAATTGCAGTGTTCGTACAGCTATAGAATATAGATCAGAAGTGACAGAGCTTAAAAAAAGGCCTAACATTCTTAATAAACGTAAAAAGCTTTATGAAAATCAGAGTTGGAGTAATAGGCTGCTTAGGCAGAATGGGCAAAAAAATACTCAATGAATTAATTACAAATACCAAAGTGGAAATAGCAGGTGCTGTTGCCCGTTCAGGTAGTAGGTACATAGATTCAGATATTGGACCAATTATAGCCAATCTAGGAATTAAAGTTACAAGTTCTATTAGTGGCATATTTGAGTCATCTGACGTTGTAATAGATTTTACAACTAAAGAATGTATGTTAGACTGCCTTAAAGCAGCTGTAAAATTTAAAACACCGCTGGTTAGTGGCACAACTGGAATAGAAGGTGTCGATTTGAAAGAATATGCTGCTGAAGTTCCAATATTATGGTCAGCAAATATGAGTGTTGGGGTTAATGTGTTGCTGAAATTGGTAAAAAAAGCTGCTGAGCTTTTAGGTAATGAATATGACGTTGAGATTTGGGAAATGCATCATAACTTAAAAAAGGATTCACCATCTGGAACAGCTATAGAACTTGGCAAAACAATTGCTAACGCTTCAAAAGTGGATTTTCAGTCCAATCAATATTTACATAGTGGTTCAAACATAAGGAAAAAGGGGGGAATAGGTTTTGCAGTATCTCGTGGAGGTGGAGTAATAGGAGATCACAGCGTGATGTTTGTTAATTCTGATGAACGGATAGAACTAAACCACAAAGCAATTGATCGCACAACATTTGCTAGAGGAGCTGTTCAAGCAGCAGTATGGCTATACGAAAATAAAAGAGAAATTCCGGGGCTCTATTCAATGCAGGATGTGATATGAGCAATACACGTGCCTCTGTTAAAGATTTAAATCTCTGGTACGGCTCTAAGCAAGTTTTATTCGATATAAATTTGAATATTTATAAAAGAAAAGTTACTACTTTTATCGGACCATCCGGGTGCGGTAAATCAACATTTTTGCGTTGTTTTAATCGTATGAATGACTATGTACCAGGTTGCAAAACTGTTGGTGAATTAGATATCGATGGGCTGGGTGATATATATTCACGCGATATGGATGTTGTACTACTTAGAGCAAAAGTTGGTATGGTATTTCAAAAGCCAAATCCTTTTCCAAAATCAATATATGATAATGTTGCTTGTGGGCCAAAATTGCATGGTATGGCGAAGGATAAGCAAAAATTGAATGAGATGGTGGAAAATAGTTTAACCAAGGTTGGTTTATGGGAAGAATTGAAGGACAGATTGCAAGATAGCGCACTCAATTTATCCGGTGGCCAACAACAGAGGCTATGCATCGCTCGCGCAATTGCAGTGAAGCCAACTATTTTATTAATGGATGAACCGTGCTCTGCTCTTGATCCAATGGCAACCAATGCAATCGAAAATCTTATACAAGAGCTGAAATTAAGATTTACTATCATTATGGTGACTCATTCAATGAAGCAAGCTAAAAAGTTATCTGATAGTGTAATTTTCTTTCATAATGGCAGAATTGTTGAGTCTGGAAGCACTCAAGAAATATTCGAAAATGCTCAATCTCCCTTAACAAAGGAGTATATCCTGGATCATTAAATTTCTGACCTTACCCAGAAAAAGTGGAGAGAAAGAAAAGAGTTTTTTTGGGTAAAATAAAATTTTGGAGGATTAGAAATGGTAAGAGAATATACAGCAGAATTCAAATTGGAAGCTGTTAAACTGGCAAATGAACAAAGAAAGGCAGGTCAAACAATTACAAAAACAGCAAAGGATTTAGGAATAAAGGGTGGTTTATTAGGAAAATGGATAAAGAAACACAACGAAAAAAAGTCGGCAGCAGATGCATTTCCAGG
>NZ_JAPQLE010000120.1:0-3270 GCF_028982185.1 Wolbachia endosymbiont of Drosophila baimaii
TCATAACTATATGCTGCTGGCATTCAACCTCCTTATCATCATCTATCCTTATCCTATCACATCCGGACTTTTATGGAAAGAGCTATAATACTTCTTAACAGTGGCATTCTTTAAAGTTTTTTTCATACGCTCAACTTGCCCATTTGTCCAAGGATGGCTAACTTTTGTTAGACGGTGTTCAATGTCATTTTCTTCACAAGCTCTATCAAATATATGTTGAAAAGCGTATTTATGGCGTTTTTGGTTGGTAAATTGTATACTGTTATCTGTCAAAATAGTGTGGATTTTATATGGTAAAATTTTAATCAAATTACGTAGAAACTCAGCAGCTATAGGTTTTGTAGCACTTTTATGCAACTCAACATACGTAAATTTGGATGTTCTATCTATTGCAACAAACAAATATAACTTTCCTTCTTCTGTTCTGACTTCTGCAATATCAATATGGAAATAGCCTATAGGATATTGTTTGAATTTCTTTTTTGGTTTAACTTCGCCATCAACATCTGGTAGTCTGCTAATGCTGTGCCTCTGTAAGCAACGATGTAGACTAGAGCGAGTCAAGTGTGGGATTGAGGTTTGCAAAGCGTAGAGACAATCATCTAATGGCAATAGAGTATGCTTACGAAATGCAACAATTACAGCCTCCTCTTCTAAAGTTAAAACAGTTGATCTTGCATGCTTCGGACCCATATCAGCGTCTTTGGCAAAAGACCGTTTTCTCCATTTAATGATAGTTTTTGGATTAAGGTTATAGTACCTGGAGAGTTTTGCTATGCTCTCTTTACTATTTTGTATTGCTCTACGAATTGTCTCTGTTGTTTTGGCGCACCCATGTAATATTTGTCCCATAATTCCTCCTTTGATGGTATTGTTTTCTCATATTTTATCATACCATCACACTCTGGGACCATACATCCCCCCCTCCCCCCCTAATTCCTATATCAAACCTTTCTTTACTAGATTATATAGTCAATATAAAAAGCCATATAAAATTGCTTCCACTGCTGCCATGAGGAAATTGCTTATTCTTGCTAACTCTTTAGTCAGAGATGACAGGGTTTTTACTGAGGAATATAACTCTCTGTCTGTTTCTATCTAAGAGCCAGCATAGCTGTGGATAAGCACGTTTATACAGATAAAAGTACTTATCCACAGCTACATCAATTTTTCTATTGACTTTTAACACAACTGCTGAACAGATACATTCGTCATCCCGCTACGTGTTAGCGGCCAAGATACCGCGGCGGTATGACGTGGGAAACCTGACTTGCATTAGCTATAAAATAGTGATTTATATAAATCCCATAGCATGCCGAATGAAGCGTTTTTTGAGGAAATTTGAATTTTCAACTGCAATCAAGCCAAGATTTCTTAGTGCTTTAGCGCAGAATATTCTGTTGGAAAACATCCTATTTAATCCATCAGTTGCAAGCGCCATTGTAAAATTATCAAAGTATCTGTTACGTGAAATTTTCTTTAATAAATAACTACTGCCAACATCAGTACCAGCCGCTTTTGCAGCAACTACGTGCTTTATAACACTTTCTACATCTCTAATTCCAAGATTAAGCCCTTGACCTGCAACTGGATGAATTGAATGTGCTGCATCGCCGATAAGCAAAACTCTACCCTTATATAACTTTTTTGCAAAAGCAAAACTTAAAGGATAAAGTTTTCTTTCACCCTCTAATTTTATCTCTCCTAAATAAGAACCAAATCTTTTTTTAAGCTCTATAATAAATTCTTCTTCAGACAGATCCATTAGCATTTTTGAAATTTCAGATTTTTCTGTCCAAACTATCGAAGAAGTATAGCCACCCTTCATCGGTAGAATTGCAAATGGACCGCCAGGGAAAAAACGCTCCACAGCTAAGTTTTGGTGATGCAGTTCATGCTTTACATTAAATACTATGCTACTTTGTTTATAGTCAAATTTCACTGTCGGTATAGAAAATAACTCTGGTAATCTAGAGTTTTTGCCTTCAGCGCAGATAAGTAGCGATGATATTAATTCCTGGTTATTATCAAGAATCACTTCCACATATCCTGAATCACAAGCAATTGTTTTATAGGAATGTGGAGAGTATATATTCAGTTTATTTAGAAAATTATTGTTGATTGCATTCCATATAGTAGCATTGTTGATAACATAACCCATTGGCTCTTCGCTAACCATTTTGTGATTGTAATGCACAGTAACCGCATCTAATATGCATATATCAAGTATTGGCTCAGCTTCACTTTCCACAAACTGCCAAATCCCTAACTTTTCCAATATTTTTTTCGAGCCTTGAGAAATAGCAAATGCTCGATTATCATCTACTACACGTGGTAGACTATTTTTTTCAATCACAGCTACAGACAAAGAGTCACAACTAAGGCCAATGGCAGTAATAAGACCAAGTAACCCACCACCTGAAATGATTACATCATAATTCATTTTATTTACGCTAATTGTAAAATTATATTTTATCTGTTTTGAAAATAGTTTAAACAAACTTTATATATAAATTAAATTTTTTAGATCCCAGTGTCAGCTACTTGGATGACATCTAAAGACACTCCACCTTGTCATTCCAGCACGTAACGAACAACTGTACGAACATTTTGCGAAGGCAGTGTGTTAAATGCTATGGCCGGTTTTGCCTCAAACATAAAGGTGTCATCCCAGTGCTTGACACTGGGATGGCTTTGTTGCATAGCAACTGAAAAAATCTGGTGGCTACTGACAAAATTCATTATAAAATAGCCATTTAACCTTGAAAGAAAAAATATGCCACAAAAAATGAGGGTCAGTAACCATAGCGAATATAACAAATTTCTAGAAAAAAGAGGAAATATTTTTCATTATATCAACGAAGCCATAGAAAAGTGGTACGAGAATGGTCCAAAAATACCAGGTGGCAACAATATTTATAGCGATAAAGTTGTAATTTTGGTGCACATAATAACTTGTTTATTTAGAATAGGCCTGAGGCAAACAGTTGGGTTTATAGCAGGATACCTTGAGCAAATTGGGAAAAATTTGCAAGTTATCAGCTATTCACAATCATCAAGAAGGTTTAAGAAACTCAATATTAAGATCAATGATTGCAGAATTGATAAAAATAATATGGAAGATATCGAAATTGCTATAGACAGTACAGGAATTAGTATATACAACAACACTCCTGGTCATAGCAAAGAAAATAGCGAAGATAGAAAGTATCGCAGCTATGAACAGACAAGAAAATTGCATGTAATGTTGAATACAAACAGCAAAAAAGC
>NZ_JAPQLE010000121.1:0-9695 GCF_028982185.1 Wolbachia endosymbiont of Drosophila baimaii
CTTAAGGAAAATAGCAGAAAAAGCACCAATAATAAAGTTAGCCTACGATGAATTAGACAGGTTTAGCTGGAATGAAAAAGATTTAGTAGCTTATGAAGAAAGAATAATGGATCTACGGAAAGAAGAAGCCATTCTTGAATACAGACTTGACCTTGCTACTGAAAAAGGCATCCAAATTGGCGAAGAAAGAGGCATCAAAATCGGTAAAGAGGAAGGGAAGATTGAAGGAAAAATCGAAGGAAAAATCGAAGTCGCAAAAGCAATGCTGGCTAACAATGTTGATGTCAACACTATTGTCAAGTTTACTGGCCTTTCTATTAGTGAGATTGAAGAATTAAGTGTGAACGGTACAGAGTAATTTCAAAGTGCATTTGCAGTTGGAACGGATACATTTAATGAGAGTCCCATTTCACGGTGTTCAAATCTACTCCTTCTTGTACCATCTCCCAAAGTGGGCTCATTTCTCTCAGTCGGCCAACATTTTTAGCAACAAGATCTGCTGCATACAAAACTTCTTCTCTAGTTGTAAATCGGCCTAGGCCAAATCTAATTGATGAATGCTCAAGGTCATGGCCATTATTTAGCGACCGTACTACATAGGAAGGCTCAAGAGACGCAGACGTGCACGCAGAACCAGAACTTACTGCTAAATCCTTGATTGCCATGATGAGAGACTCACCCTCAACATAGGGAAAGCTCAAGTTTAGGTTGCCAGGAATTCTATTTTCATAATCACCATTTAAAACGATATCAGGAAACGCTTCTTTTATCTTGTTATACAAAATATCCCTTAATTCTTCCACTCTAGTTGTTTCTTTTTTCATTTCTTCTCTAGCAATACGTGCCGCTTCACCAAAACCAACTGCAAGAGGTGTTGGAACTGTTCCAGAACGCATGCCTCTTTCCTGTCCACCACCACTAATTAGTGGTATCAGCCTAACACGAGGATTCTTTCTACGTACATATAATGCGCCTATTCCCATAGGTCCATAAATTTTGTGGCTAGAGAGACTCATAAGATCAATGCACATCTCATTAACATCAATTGGAACTTTTCCAAAGCTTTGAGCTGCATCTGTGTGGAAAAATATATTATGCTTTCTACATATTACACCAATTTCTTTGACAGGCTGAATTACTCCGATTTCATTATTTACCATCATCACTGAAACCAGGATTGTTTTATCAGTAATTGCTTCCTCAAGCTTTGATAAATCTATAATTCCGTTTTGCTTAACAGGCAAATATGTAACTTTAAAGCCTTCATTTTCCAGATGCCGACAAGAATCCAGAACACACTTATGCTCCGTGCAGACAGTGATTATATGATTTCCTTTATTTTTATAAAAGTGAGCAACGCCCTTGATTGCTGTATTATTTGACTCAGTTGCACCTGAGGTAAAGATAATTTCTTTGCTATCTGCGTTCACCAGATCAGCGATGTGTTTCCTTGCTTTTTCCACTGCTTCTTCAGCAGTCCAACCAAATGAATGGCTGCGAGAGTGTGCATTGCTGAACTCACCAAAGTAAGGTATCATCACCTCTAAAACACGGGGATCTACTTTAGTAGTAGATTGATAATCAAGAAATATTGGTAATTTTATTTTAGCATCGTGTATTTTTTTACTTTCAACATTCATAAAGCTACCACGGAGACAAAATTTACAATTATTTTATAGCATTAAAACTTAATTTTTTCAAGATATAATCTTGCATCAAGTACAAAAGTGTCATCCAAGTAGCTGACACATAACTGTACGAACATTTATTTGCGAAAGCAGTGTGTTAAATGTTATAGCCAGTTTTGCCTCAAACACAAAGGCAGTGCCCAGACACTGGGATGACACCCTATTGGTGGCAATTGCTTCCAAATCACAATGTTTGTACAGCTGTGCGCCGTGCGCTGGAATCCGTTTTAGCCCTTATCTATATCTCAGTTCCACCAACAGTTATTGCGTCGACTTTGAGTGTCGGCTGACCAACTCCAACGGGCACATTTTGTCCATCTTTCGAGCATGTGCCAACACCAGGATCTAACTTTAAGTCATTACCAACCATAGATACTTTTTTCAACACTGTTGGACCATCACCAATTAGTGTTGCTCCTTTTACTGGCTGTGTAATTTTGCCATTTTCTATTAGGTAAGCTTCCGAAGATGAAAAAACAAATTTTCCTGACGTTATATCAACCTGCCCACCACCGAAATTTACCGCATATAGACCTTTCTTTACGCTAGATATTATTTCCTTCGGTGTATACTTTCCGGGCAACATATAGGTGTTTGTCATGCGCGGCATAATAACTTCTTTATAACTTTCTCTTCTACCATTACCAGTTGGGCTTACACCCATGAGTTTAGCGTTCATATGATCCTGCATGTATCCTTTTAGGATCCCATCCTCTATCAATATATTATAACTGGGTGGAGTGCCTTCATCGTCTACGCTGATAGAGCCGCGCAAATTGGGCAGAGTTCCGTCATCAACTACTGTGATGTCACTAGCTGCTACTTGTTTACCCACAGAATTTGAAAATGCTGAGACTTTTTTGCGATTGAAGTCGCCCTCAAGTCCATGACCCACGGCTTCGTGTAACAATATTCCTGGCCAGCCTGGACCTAAAACGACTGTCATTTCTCCGGCTGGAGTTGGAATTGCTTCAAGATTTACCAGTGCTTGTTCTAACGCTTGGTTTGCAACTTCTTTCCACTTTTTCTCAGAAATAAACTTACTATAAGAGTCCCTTCCACCATGCCCTGCAGAACCTCTTTCGGCACGGCCATCTTTTTCTACAATGACTAGCACATTAAAACGTACCAGAGGCCTGATATCGCTTAATCTGTGATCACCCTTTATTATTTGTACAACTTGCCATTCTCCACTTAGAGTTATTTTTACTTGCTTCACGCAGTTATTTTTGGACCTTACATACTCATTAACCTCATTGAGTAGCTTAATCTTTGAATTCAGATCCATTCCATTTATAGGGTTAATCCTCGAATATAGGCTTTTTGTCTCTTCGTTTAAATTTATTGAATTTGTCTTGTTTAAAGACACTGAGCTTTTTACCATAGAAGCAGCATTACTAATTTCTTTTTCGCTGATCTCAGAAGAACAAACGAAAGATGTACCATCTTCACAAAAAGACCTTAAACCAAATCCCCTTCTAGTATTCAAGTCCATGTATTTTAATATGTTATCCTCAAAAACCAGGGACTCCGACTGGCAAAATTCTAGAAATAGCTCACCACCATCGCTATTGCTCAAAGCGTTATTGACTATTTTATATACGTTATTAATATTAACATTGTTTTGAGCAAAAAATATTTGATCTAGATTTGGCATTACCTTTGAACTAAAAATTGTTTAAGTATATTATTTAACTTTAACATAGTAAACTATAAAAAGCCCGGGTGGCGGAATTGGTAGACGCGCTAGCTTCAGGTGCTAGTAACTTTTTAAGTTGTGGAAGTTCAAGTCTTCTCTCGGGCACTCTTAGCTTCCATATTGCTTGTTGAATTAATTAATGCTATAATATAACGTATTAGGTAATATTTATGCTATGTATGGTGAAAAAGATAAGTTAGCCTACAGAAAGAAGGTACGAACTTACTCGAAACGCTTAGTTACTACACTATCTACTATCTCTTTCATTGGATACATAGCGGCATTGGTCTTGAATATTCCTGTCTTAAGTCTGTATTTTAGTATTGCCGGCACTATATTCAGTGCACTTTCGTTTGCTTTAAATATATGGTCACTAAATGATCATTCCCGACAACAGAATCTTAATAAGAAATCTGGCATAAAAAACACTCCAGGACAAAAAAAGTTAACAAAGATCTATCTTGATATAGCATCCAGTGCTTCATTTCTAATAGGAGGTATTGCATCTATGTCGCTTTTTGAGTCTTCTGTTATTTATTTTGTTTCTACGCCTTTTTTTATTCTAGGCTGTGTTATTATGGCAGCTAATATCGTTCAAACTATGATTAGTGAACCACAGACAAAAAACGTCCTTGAGAATCTCTCTTCAAATACTGCAAGAGTACAAGCTTAAGTATTAACTTATTTAACTTATACAGGAATATTAGCTATATAATTCCACTGAAGGAAGCCATTCAAAAGAGTTCGATGTAATTAGCGTCAAAAAAGTGTAAGCAGAAATTGTGGGCTTATTGGGGTAGGAGCGCTTAGTACTCCTACTTCCACATCAATTACTTGAATAATTGCTCAAGCTATCAAAATAAAAGTTTTTATTCAGTAATTTGTGTATAAAGGGTACTATTTTACTAGTAGTGAAATAAATCAGAATGAAGTCTATTTTATTAACGAGGCCTTTATTGGACTCGTTCAATACAAGAAATATATTGAGAAAGTATGGATACAAAGTTTTTATAGAACCAGTATTCACAATAAAGTACTTAAATCCTGATATATCTGCGTACGAATTTGACGTTGTGATATCTACAAGTAAAAACAGTGTAAAGGCTCTTAGTCAAATATGCAAAGAGGATGACTTTCCGATTATTACAGTTGGTAATTCAACCATGCAGGCTGCAAAAAATTTGGGATTTTTTGATATAATCTCAGCAGACAGCAACGTTGATGGTCTGATATCATTCATAAAAGCTCATTATTCAAACGCAATAAAGTTCTTGTATATAAGGGGACAAGAAGTATCATGTGACCTAAAAAAGAGATTATCTGAAGAAGATTTTAACGTAAGAGAAGTTGTACTCTATAAAACAATTATAAAAAGGAATCTAACTAATAGGTGTAAAAATTTACTATTGGATGGTAAAATTGATAGTGTTGCTTTTTTTTCCTCACAGACAGCAAGGATATTTTGTTCATTAGTTCTAAAAAGTGGGCTATCTCATGTGATGAATAATGCAGTTGCATATACCATGAGTAAAAACATTGCTGATAGTTTAAAGTTAATCAAATGGAAAAAAATTATAACATCGAGGTTGCCTACTGGGGAGAGTTTAATTGATATAATTAATAAGGATTGTTGATGCTAAAGATTGCAACTTGGAATGTAAACTCCATACGTAAAAGAGTTAACCAACTTTGTAGTTTTATAGTTGATAGTCAGATAGATATAATTTTGCTGCAAGAGATAAAATGTATGGAAGAGCAATTTCCTTATGCAGAGATAGAGAAGCTGGGATATGAATGTGCTGTCTATGGACAAGTTGCAAGAAATGGCGTTTGTGTTTTATCTAAATATCCGATACTGGAGAAGTTTAAGATTGATATCGTAGAAGGTTATCAAGAAGCGCGTTATATAGAGTGCATAATAAAGCACAATAATCAGAAGGTAAGGGTGGGAAGTGTATACGTTCCAAACGGTCAAAGCCCGGACTCTCAAGCATTTGAATATAAACTCAAGTTTTTTGATAATCTATATGAAAGGATGAGCACTTTGTTAAAAAATGAAGAGTTAACTATTATAGCTGGCGATTATAATGTTGCACCGGATGAAATTGATGTCTTTGATTCAAATTTATTGAATGGCCAAGTGTGCTTTCATATAAGAGAACGTGAGAAGTTAAGAGCGATCTTGAATCTTGGGTTTAAAGATGCGTTTAGAATATCTCACCCAAATTTGCAACAATTCACTTGGTGGCATTATCAAGGCAATTCACTCAGAAATAACCAAGGAATGCGAATAGATTATATGCTGTTATCACCACAAGCTGTAGATAAATTGGAAACATGCTACATAGATGATAGATTGCGTAAGCTAGAAAATCCGTCTGACCATACTCCTGTTGTATGTGCTATAGAATAATAGTAGACCTCTTACACAACTCACTTTTTGGCAAACTTAGGTAATCCTTGCTTGTTTGTTGCTTGTGTTTTCTTCCCTTCGTTTGTTTTCCTTTCTTGTCCAAGGTTGATCTTGCTGTTTGCTTTCTTCGTTTCCCCTGTTGTTTTCCTGGGAAATTTGCTCAGGAACAGGTTGTTTTTCACTCTTTTCTTTTCCTTGGGAAATTTGTTCAGAAACAGAGGTACCTTTCTCAACTTCTGTAACTGGGGTTTTTAAAATATCATCAATGCCCTCGAGAATTTTTCCATTCAGTTTTGCTCTCTTTTCTGTATCATCTTTATCTTGTGAGCTAGGGTCATACAAAGTACCTTTTTTGTTATTTGAAAAAAGAACCTCCACTCCTCCTTTTATGGCAAATATTGTGCCGATAGCAGTAAGAACTACTCCGAGTGTAGTAGGACCAAAAATTAACATTGGAATAGTGGAAAGAAGGACAGGAAAAAAGATCTTGCTTAAGAACGTTGTTACCATCTCTTCATCACTGAGTGGTGGTTCATCCTCTTCTTTCTTGTCTTTACCTAAGAATGGTATTTTTTCTTTCATCCCATCCATAAAGGAGCCAGAAATATTTTTCGGGTCTATTTTGATCCCTCCAATTAGCAGCAGCAGCATTTCCAATACAAACTTTATGGATGAATCTTTAGCTTCTGTACCCCGTATATCAGCTACACACTTGGTTATTATTTGTTGTATTTTATCATTATTTAATTTCTCTTCTCTAGCTAAGCCTTGCTCTCTAATTTCTTTAAACATAGAAAGTAAAAACTGAGAAAAATTCTCTTCACTGAGTGGTTTTATATCTTTTGGATTGACATTATTAAGTAGTATGTCCTTATAAGCTGATATAAAATAATCAGTTATTTCTTTGTTCTCCTTTAATTCGGCTTTACCTTCTAATACTTTTACAAAGTAATCATAGATTACCTGATGTTCCTCTTTTTCAAAAATTTTCTCATCTTTGTTAGTTACCTGATTTGAAGGTTCCAAATTCTTTGTTTGTGGAGTTAATATTTTTGTCATAACTGAGTTACTCACATTTACTATACTTCAATTGTAGCATATTTTTCATATTAATTCAAATAATCTATACTCTTAGAATCCGCCATGTTTAAGTCATAATTAAGAGCCCAGTTGTCGCCAACTTTTATTTCTACTTCAAGTGGTATAGAAATTTCTACTACACCTTCCATTATATTTTTCACAAGTTTTGCTGTTTCTTGTACCTTTTCGTCTTCTACTTCAACCAGTAGTTCATCGTGAACCTGGAGGATTATTTTACCTACTTTTAATTGGTCAAAAAGCTGAATCGTCGCACGTTTTATTATATCAGCGGTGGTGCCTTGCAGTGGTGCGTTTATTGCTGCCCTTTCTGCAAATTGTCTTATATAAGGAATTGTATTGTTTATGTCTCTTACAAAGCATCTCCTGCCAAACAAAGTTTCTACATAACCATGCAATCTTGCGATAGACACTGCTTTTTCCATATAGGCCTTTATTTCTGGGTAACAGGAAAAATAGTAATTAATGTATTCAGCAGCTTCCGCAATGGTAATTCCAAGCCGCTTTGCAAGACCAAATGGTCTAATGCCATATATAATTCCAAAATTGATGGATTTTGCTTTGCGTCTTAATTGCTCATCTATTTCTTGCACTCCAAAAACTTGCCTAGCGGTGATCTCATGAATATCTTGTCCGTTTGCAAAAGCTTCTTTAAATGCTGCAACGTTTGCAACGTGTGCCAGGAGTCTTAACTCTATTTGTGAATAGTCGGCAGAAATTATCTTATGCCCTTTTGGCGCAATAAATGCTTGTCTGATGAGATTTCCCTCTTCGCTTCTGATAGGAATATTCTGTAAATTAGGATTGCTGGAGCTCAGCCTTCCAGTTGCAGTTGCAGTCGTTGAAAAGCTTGTGTGTATTCTACCATCAATGGAATCAACTTGCTTTATTAGCGCATCAGTGTAGGTGCCTTTTAATTTACTTAAATGTCGCCAATTTAGAATTTTACTTGCGATTTCTACCCCTTCTTCTTCGAGTGCCTCTAGAACTTCATAATTGGTGCTATACGATCCAGATTTTTTTGACTTTTTCTTTTTATTAAGCCCCATTTTGTTGAATAAAACATCACTTAATTGTTTTGGCGAAGCAATATTAAATCTTTCTCCTGCCAAATTATATATCTCATCTTCAAGCACGGCAATTACCTGCTGAAATTTATCGGACAGCTCCTGTAATTTTTGTATGTTCAGTAATATCCCATTTTTCTCCATATCAAATATTACTTTCATAAGTGGCTTATCGAAGCGCTCGTAAATTGTGAGCAATTTTTCCTGAAATAACCTTTGCTTTAGCTTTTCATGAATTGCTATTAAAGTTTTTGCCGAGAAAATTTCTGCATTTTCACTCAAATTATGCGCAACTATGTTTGGAATACTGTGATCATGCTTTCCTGTATCCAAGCTATACGACATTATCATCAAATCATCAACTGAATCTAGCATCTTCTCTACTGTAGGGAAGATTTTCCTGATCTCTTTAATGTTATGTATTATTTTAAGCACTCCATTTGAGAGCAAAGTTAAGTTAATTATAATGAGTGCATCTTGTATGCTGTCTTGCTCTATATAAAAAATATTACTTTCGCTATAAGATAGACTTAATACATTGTTTTCAAGATGGCAATGAATTGCAATTTTGCCTTCATATCTACAGTGCTCTAAAAATTTCTCTAATTCTTCACTACTATATTCTGTTTTCTTTTCTGTGCTGGACCCACTATAGGAAAAAAGCTTTTCCATTTTACCTATTAAGGAATTGAATTCATACTTCTTTAAAAAGGATAATAGTTTCTCCATGTTTGGAGAATGGACTTCATATTTTGCAATATCATGTTGAAGGTCTACTTTTTCGCATAGTGATAAAAGTTCTCTTGAAATCAATGCTTTTTCCTTATGTTCGGTAAGAATATTACGAATCCTCGTTTGCTCGATGTTATCAATGTTCTCTATAATATTATTCAATGAATCAAATTCATCTAATAATTTAGTGGCAGTTTTTGGGCCTATTCCTGGAACGCCTGGAATGTTGTCAGATGCATCACCAGTTAGAGAAAATAAATCAAGAAGCTTGTGTGAGTTTACGCCAAATTTTTCTATTACTTGTTTTTCATCTATATATATATTTTTAATGGGGTCGAATATTAAAATATTGTGGTTCAAGAGTTGAAATAAATCTTTATCTGATGAAACGACTACCACTTTAAAGTCTTGGTGGTTGGCGTATTTTGCAGCTAGTGTTGCAATTATATCATCTGCTTCATAACCTTCAATCTCTTCATAGCTGAGGTTAAAAGCTTCTACCGCTTCCCTCAGTATGGTGAACTGTGGAGTTAGATCCTCAGGAGGCGTTACTCTGTTCGCTTTGTACTCAGGATATAAATTGTGCCTAAAATTCTTTTTCCCTGCATCAAGTGCTATAGTTAAGTAGTCCGAATGGGCAATGTACTTAAGAACCATATTCAGAAAGCCATATACACCACCTATTGGCATTCCTGTTGTGGTAATTAAGTGAGGTAGTACGTAGTAAGCTCTGAAAAGAAAACCATAGCCATCGATGATTGTGAAAGTTTTTTCTTTCATTGTAGATATTTATGCGTGCTTTTGATGGTCCACTATTTAGCTGAGAAAATCAAGTTTTTGTTTTTCTGCTTTTGAGCGTTGTAAGAGATTTTACCGAAAATAGCATTCATGAT
This sequence comes from Wolbachia endosymbiont of Drosophila baimaii, assembly GCF_028982185.1. Classification (NCBI taxonomy): domain Bacteria; kingdom Pseudomonadati; phylum Pseudomonadota; class Alphaproteobacteria; order Rickettsiales; family Anaplasmataceae; genus Wolbachia; species Wolbachia endosymbiont of Drosophila baimaii. The sequence goes on from NZ_JAPQLE010000121.1 coordinate 9,591, forward strand.
GGGGATGTACACATATGACCTTACCCAGAAAAAGTGGAGAGAAAGTTTGGAATGTTTTTTACAAAAAGAATGATGCATCAAATTGTTCTGGAATGCAATAGTTAA
>NZ_JAPQLE010000122.1:0-12235 GCF_028982185.1 Wolbachia endosymbiont of Drosophila baimaii
ATCATAACTATATGCTGCTGGCATTCAACCTCCTTATCATCATCTATCCTTATCCTACCACATCCGGACTTTTATGGAAAGAGCTATAAATGACATGCTAACAGAAGAAAGGAGTAAGCTTGACGAGCTAATTACAAAGGTTGGTAATGAAAATAGTGGTTTAGTACAGAGCCTGAATAACTTACAGACAAAAGTAGAGGAATTAGAAAACAATACCATTAATGAACCAGATTGGGGTTAAACTGGAAAGAGTAATAGTCTCTAGGCTGTTACTCTCTCTACATACTATTTCAATATAGCCAGATTAAGGAATCTATTTTAAAACTTTCGGCATATAGTTCTCATCATGTTTTGCAAACACCGTATCTGCAAGAAAGGTATTATTATCAGACATTTTACCTTGCACAACAACACCACTTTTTTCTGAAAACATCGGTGGAAGTATTCCCTGGTATTTTACCACAACGCTTTTGTTAAAATCTGTCATTTGAAAAACTACTTCACTTTCGCTCCGTATCACACTATCTTCAACAACCATTCCACCAACAAGGATTGGCTTTTGACTATTTGGTAAAACTATTGCCTCACTTACTGTATAGAAAAATGAGATATTTTCTTTGAGCGTTGTTAAAATAAAAAAGGCTATGCAGCTTAAAAAGCAGAAAATTCCTGAAGTTATAAGTAATCGCTTATGTTTCTTCTTCATTATTATTTTTAAGACTTTCTAAGATTTTTTTACTTTTAATATAGCAAGAAATGGTAAAAATCAGTTCTCCAGCAATCAGCGTGAAACTAATAAGGTAAGCAAAAATTACATATGTATTCATAATGCACTGCCAATAAATAACTCACCTGCATCAAAATAAATTAAGCTTCCATCCTTTTGCTGCAACACCAATTTACCACTTTTATCTATATCAGCAAAAATTCCTTCATACAATTTGTTAGCTAACTTTACACTGATTTGCTCATTCATTTTGAATGCTTTTTTTAACCACATTTCTCTTATAGCATAAAACCCATCAAATAGCCATTGCTTTCTTAGCTTATTAAAATTTATTATTAATTCCTTTAACAGATCCATGTTAGACACAGATTCACCGTAATTGCTAATGCACATTGTTCCTGGAAGTGGTGCATGATTGACATTAATTCCAATTCCTATAATGAGCCAATTCGAATTGGATCTTTTTTCAAGTAATATTCCACTTATTTTCTTGCCATCGATTAGAATGTCATTTGGCCATTTATGTTGAACGTTACTGTCACTTATAAATGATAGTAACGTATTCCCGACAGCAAGAGCAGTCACAAAAGTCAATTCTGTTAATTTGCTAACTTGATTCATTAAACCTCTTTCTGTCATCCCAGTATTTTCCCCAGTGCTTGACACATAACTATGCGAACATTGCAATTTGCAGGTGGTATGTGGTGTCATTCCAGTGCGTGACACTGGAATCCAGTTCTTATTACACAGTTGCCTGATGTGCCCATTTGTAATTAAGTTTTCTGGATCCCAGTGTCTGGGCACTGGGATGACATCATCCTTGGTGGGAATACCACAACGTTTGTACAGTTGTGTGCTTGACCATTCTTCTTTTTTTCTAGATTCCAGCGTCACGCGCTGGAATGACACCGAAAACTGATTTTCACTTAGATAATCGTTAAAGAGGTTTACTATCAAACTTGCATAGAAATTACCTTCTGGAGAAACCCAACTTTTTCCAGTACGCCCTCTACCTTCTGTTTGTTTATCAGCAACAATAACGGTTTCATTTGATATTCCTTTATCAATTAAATCCAACGCTTCCTTATTAGTGCTTGAAACTTCTTTGTAATGATGAATATGAAAACCCTCAGGGATCACCTTTTCAGCCCTTTAGTTCAATGAGTGAGTAAAACGTACAAGAAAAGAACGAGGTTGATCAGCGAAGCCACTGAAGTGATAATGAATAGACCTTTAGAATAAGCAACCTTATTACCACTAGCTTTATCAAAATACATAACTTTTATGATATTTAGATAATAGTAACACGATATAACACTTGCCATTACAAGGATCAAAGACAGGGTGATAAAGCCAGAATTTATTAAACTTTTGAATATAAAAAATTTAGCGATAAAACCCGCAAGTGGAGGTATTCCCGACATCGAGAGTAACAGCACAGAAAGATGAAATGCTACAATTGGGCGTTTCTTCCCTATACCAGACAAGTTTGCAATATCACAATCGTCATCGTCAATTTGTACGAGATATGAGAATAGCCCTATGCTTGTGATGATATATATAACCAGATACATTAAGGCACTATCTGTTCCTGCTTGTGTAAAAATAGAAAGTGAAGCAAATATAAAACCAATGTGACCAATTGAACTGTAAGCAAGCAGCCTTTTTAAGTTTTGCTGACGTAAGGCCCCAAAAGCTGAGATAAGCACAGACAATGCTGAAACGTATAAGAAAATAGGCTGAACATAACTTTTTACATTTACTAACTCTTCATTCATCAATCGAATTAAAAATGTTACAAGTGCAGCTTTTGGAGCTGTAGAAAAAAACGCAGTTACTATGGTAGGTGCACCTTGATAGACATCTGGAGCCCACATATGAAAAGGAGCAATAGCAAGCTTGAAACACAAACCAATTAGGACAAAGACTAACCCAAAAACTATTCCATAAGTTATCTGGTGGTTTTGCAAGAATGAACTTAATTCAGAAAAATTGGTCTGCCCTGTATATCCATAAAGCAGCGACATTCCATATAGCATAATGCAGGAAGATAATGCACTGAGTGTAAAATATTTCACTCCTGCTTCACATGAATAAATCGAATCTTTATTAAAGCTCGCAAGAACATACAAAGATATGCTCATCAACTCAAAAGCTAAGTAAAAAGAAATCAGACTATTTGCTGAAACTAAAGTTATCATGCCAAACAGTGCAAAAAGAATCAGTATTGAAAATTCATATTTATAGTCATATTTTGATAAATTCAGCATCAAAAGTATTAAAATTCCTGTGCTGAGAATTAACCCTTGGGCTGACCTGATATATAAATTGAGTTTTAACAACGAATTAAAGAGAAAAATTTCATTGTTTTCTGCCGAAAGAATTAAAATAATCAAAGTTACCACTGTGCAGCCAAGTGCTAATAAGTTGATAGTTCGGCGGTTAAATATAATCCCAAGCAGCAGCAACACTAACGAGGAGATAATAGAGAACGTTTCCGGCAATATCTGTATATAATTCATAGTGCATTATATTTGACTAACAAATTTGCCATACATGGCTTCAAATAATTCAGTGCAAGGGTTGGGTAGAATCCAAGCAAAATAACAAACACTGCAAGCAGAATTAAGACAGAAAATTCTATGCTATCCAAGCGGTTATTTAATAATTTAGAATAGCTAACCCCCCATATTATTTGCTTACATAAATTCAGCATATAAACTGCGCTTAAAATAGTGCCAAGTGCGATAAATCCTGTAAAAAACCCTATGCTCTTAAACATTCCAACCATAGCCAAAAACTCACCTACGAACCCAGATGTTCCAGGTAGCCCTATTGAAGCCATTGAAAATAAAATGAACATAAAACCAAATTTTGGCATTGTGTTTACTATGCCAAAATATTTTGCAATCTCCAAAGTTCCAGTTCGAGTATATAGCATTCCAACACATAAAAATAAAGCAGCAGAAATAAGGCCATGACTAATCATTTGGAATATAGCGCCGAGTACTCCTTCCTCACAAAATGAAAAGAGGCCAGCAGTAACGATCCCCATATGTGCTATTGAAGAATAAGCTATTAACTTCTTTATATCATCTTGAGCAAACGCAACTAGAGAAGCATATATCACCGCAATAATGCTCAGCACAACAACGAAATTTGAAAAATACAAATTTGCCTGAGGAAGCATTGGAATAGAAAACCTTAGAAATCCATATCCCCCCATTTTAATAAGCAAGCCAGCTAAAATCACAGACCCAGAAGTTGGTGATTGCACATGCGCATCAGGAAGCCAAGTGTGAAATGGAAACATCGGTACTTTTATTGCAAAAGAAATAAAAAATGCAATCCACAGCAATGACTGCACTTCAAGATCAAGGCTTGGCACTAATGTAGCTAATTTTTGTATATTAAACGTCCCAAAAGTGCTATAGATGTACACCAAGCCAAGTAGGAATAATAATGAGCCAGTTAATGTATAAAGAAACAACTTAAACGTCGCATATATCCTTTGCTTTCCTCCCCAAATGCCAATAATAAAGAACATTGGTATTAAAACAGCTTCAAAAAACACATAAAAGCTTATAGCATTCAGTGAAACGAAAAAACCGACTACAAAACTCTCAAGCAGTAGAAATAATGCCATATATGGCCTAAGGGTTGTATAACTCATTTTGCAGTTGTAGAGTATACAAATTACAAACAAGAAAGTTGTAAGCAGAAGGAAAAGCAACGATATACCATCTATCCCTATTCCAATATTTCTAATTGGGTAGCTGACAAACTGAAAGTCCGCATTGTTATAATCAAATTCTATACAAGCTACAATGCTAAGCAAAAATGGAAGTACAGCAAAAAATAGGGCAAGGAACCTTAGGTGTATAGATTGATGATTAATCTTGATCGAGGATAAAATCAATGCTCCTATTAGTGGAAGCAAGAATATACTAAGTAACAACACTTTTTATTTAATTCCAATAATATACAAAGCACCAATTATTAAAGTAACAAACATAATAAATGCATAATCAAATATATAACCAGTTTGTAACTTTATAGAACTTTTTGAACATTCATTAACCAACCTTACAATACCATTTGGTCCGAATGAATCAATAGCCTTAACATCAAACTTCCATAGAAGCCTAGATATAAACCTTATTGGTACAATTATAATAAACTCATACACCTCATCAAAGTACCATTTATTCTGCAAAAACTTAAGTAAAAATTTACTCTTAATTTGCCTAATTACTTGATATTGGTAAATTAGGTACGCAAGTGCTATTCCACTTAAGCTTGCCAAGGTTGGTAGTAGTTTTATAAAGAAATTATGAACTCCATGCTCATCAATCATCACTAAACTTGATTTCCAAAACGCATTACTAGTTATGTTTAAAATATTTGCTCCCCATATTCCAGAAAATACCGATCCAAAAGCAAGTATCAGTAATGGTATAAGCATAATCTTTGGTGCCTCATGTATATTAATTTTACTTTGTTTTTGGCTGTGGAACACAAGAAGCAATAACCTCCAAGAGTAAAACGCTGTGAAGAATGCAACAACTAAGCTTATTACAAAAGCAAAGCTATCCGTGCTATAAGCATGTTCAATTATCAAATCCTTTGAATAAAAACCTGCAAATGGGAATATCCCAGAAAGCGCAAGAGATCCAATCCACATGAGAGCGTAAGTGCAAGGGATTTTCTTCCAGCAATTTCCCATTTTCTGAATGTTTTGCTCATGATGCATTGCATGAATCACATTGCCAGCACCAAGAAATAGTAGAGCTTTAAAAAAAGCGTGTGTCATTAAATGAAAAATAGCAACATTGTAAGCAGAAAGCCCACATGCCATGAACATATAACCAAGTTGACTGCAGGTTGAATAAGCAATTATTTTTTTTATATCATTCTGAGTAATCGCAACGGTGGCTGCAAAAAAAGTAGTAAGTGCACCAACGATAACTATTAATTCTCGTGCCACATTTGATAACTCAAACAATGGAGAACACTTTGCTACTAAAAATATACCTGCTGTTACCATCGTTGCTGCGTGAATAAGTGCAGAAACAGGAGTTGGCCCTTCCATCGCATCTGGCAACCAAACATGTAAACCAAGCTGTGCAGATTTACCCATACAGCCAATAAAAAGTAATATGCATATTATATGAGTTACTTTGAATTCACAGCAGAATGCCCTAATGTTCTGCGTGCCAAGAAGATCAGTTGTGTCAAAAACTTCAGTAAAATTCAAAGAGTGAAATGTATAATAAATAAGAAAGATTCCAATCAATAGTGCAAAGTCTCCTACCCTATTCACAACAAATGCTTTAATTGCTGCATTATTTGCAGAATATTTTTGGAACCAAAATCCTATGAGTAAATAAGAACATAGGCCAACCCCTTCCCAGCCAAAAAAAAGCTGCACGAAATTATCGCTTACAACCAGCACAATCATGCAAAACGTAAATAGCGATAGGTAAGAAAAAAACCTCGACTTCCCCTTATTATGCTCCATATAACCGATAGAGTAGAGATGTACTACCAGTGAAACGGTGGTAATAGCAATAAGCATTAAGGATGAGAGAGCATCCACACTAATTGCCCAATTTACTTTTAAGATGCTCAATGAAAACAAAGGAAATAAACTCAAGTGATAATTTTCAGAGAAGGTGAGAAAAACATACCAAGATAAAACTGCAGATATTCCAATCCCTGCCGTTGTAACTAACTGACTTTTTCTAAAAAGTGCTGCAAATAGCGAACCAAAAAGTGGCAAAAATACTATTAATTTCAGTATATCCATCATACTTTCATTCTTTCATTAAATTTGCTTGTTCAACATCTATATTGCCACGGCTTCTATAATATACAACCAATATTGCAAGCCCAACTCCTGACTCTGCTGCCGCAACAGTCAACACAAACATCACAAAAATTTGCCCAACTATATCATTCATAAAGGCAGAAAAAGCAACTAAGTTGATATTAATTGCCAGCAATAATATTTCTATTGATAACAATATATTGATTATGCTCTTACGGTTGATGAAAATACCGCACACTCCAATAGTGAACAAAACAGCAGCAACTATCAAAAAGTGATTTAATCCTATTTCCATTCTACTCCTTTTCCAAATTTAGCCTTAATCAGTTTTACAGATGAAGATTGTGTCAATTGCTTTAATACATTCTGTTTTTTAACTCCTTTTTTCTTGTCCTGCAAAGTAAGAGCAATTGCACCGACAATTGCAACAAGCAGCAGAATACCAGAAAGATGAAAAGCGTACATGTAGTCGGTATACAGCAAATTACCAATAGCTTTCACATTATTGGTATTATAGTTTATAACATTGCTTATATTCGGTGCTGAGCTGCGGATTACAAAGCTGATGACTAGAAAAAACACAACACACAACATAGCACCAAGAGTGCAATGCTTTGCAAAACCCTGGCGCAACCTTATGTAGTCAATATCGAGCATCATAACTACAAAGAGGAACAACACCGCAACCGCACCGATGTATACTATCAGCACCATCATAGCAATGAATTCAGCTCCAAGGAGAATAAAAAGCACTGCAGAGTTAACGAAGGTGAAAATTAAAAATAATACTGCATGCACAGGATTTCTTACACTAATTATGCATACAGCAGATAAAATGCTAAGAATTGCAAAAAAATAAAAGAAAAAAGGCATCGATACTTTAACTGCAACAATAGTTACTAATTTAAAGTAACTATCGTGGTGAAGTCAATACTAAATGCCTACCTTATGGATGAACTTGCGATTGTGATTTTAAACATTCAGGAGTAAGGACATTCTTAATTGCAGTACACGTCTCACATTATGATCCTTTTGCTTCTCTTCACTGACCTTTTCACAAAATTTTCCAATACCATAACCCACCAGTGCACCAACAACAGTGGCTGCAATAAATACTGCAACAGCAACAATAGCAGGAGCTAAAGTGGCGGCTCCTGCAAGGTATGATATAGCTGCTCCTATCACCGCACCACCACCTAAAGCACAATAAGCTCTACGAGCATTTTGTTTGCTTTTAGATTTTTGTGAAATCTCTTCTATTATTTTAAGTTTTTCTGCTACTAAATCACTACCTTGTTGTTTTTCTTCATCATTTAACTTACCAAATTTATATAAAATCTTTGAAGTGCATTCTAAGCATTGTCCAACAGATTACACATATTCTTTTAGTGCATCTATTGTTACTCCTTCATTAAAGTATTCTCTCAAGGTATCATGATCAAGACGATCAAGTTCCCACATAAATGAAGTATGTATCTCATTGATTTGCTTAATAAATTCCTCAGAGGGCTCCTTTATTTGTTCAACATAATAACTTATTATGTCAGTCGTTTTTTTAACTGATTCAACATTATGGATTCTTAACTTTTCCACAGATGTTAAAGACATAATAACTATCCGTTCTTCAAGTGAAAGTTTTCTTTGCTCATCAGAATTAGTAGGCATATTTCCTCCTATTTACTATACTTAACATACAATAATTTTAACTAATATTTTCACAATTGTCAAATTTAGGCGTCCATTTTTCTCAAAGTTCAAAGTACACAACAAAAACTTTACAGAGTGCAAGTAGTAAAATTCTTGACAACTTTAATTTATTAATGCATAATATATGTATATTAATAATCAGCGGTAGCTCAAAATGTACAACATATTTGGTTATTTCAAAAGCAACAATAGTTCTAATACCAATTCCCGCTACACAAGTAACGGATAGACAATAATAGAAAAAAAGCCATACTGAGGTAAGTAAAGTAGCGAGGTTTAAATGGCATTAAGATCAAAATTATTGGATGAAAAAGTGGTGGAATCAGCAAAAGAAATGCTGAAGAAAGTAAGAAATAACGCATATGTTGCAAAAAAACTAAATGCTGTAATTGCAGCAAAAAAGCACAGTATAACAGCCGTAGCAAAGATATGCTGCATTTCAAGAAAGGCACTTACTGCATGGATAAAGCACCTAAAATTTGGCAGAGAAGAAAAATTATTTGCTCCGCCTCAACGCCGTAGAAAAACTATATTGAATCAAAGTCAACGTGAACAAGTTGAGGTGTGGATAGAGGAAAACCCCAATATTACTATAAAAGAAACGAAAATAAGAATTCAAGAAAAGTTTGGTTTGAATATCAGCAAATCTACAGTACACCGTAATATGCAAAGAATGAAATTCTCATATATCACACCAAGACCAGTGCATAACGGACAAGATAAAAGTAACCAAGAGGAATTTAAAAAAAAATCTTAATGAAACTATTGTCATGTATCCTGAAAAAGAGCTATTTTTCTTCGATGAATCGCGGTTTGGCACACATTCAAAGATTGGACACGGGTGGTTTAAAAAAGGCATTAGGACACAGGTTAAGGTAAAACTAGGTAGGCAAAATTTTTATCTCTATAGTGCAGTTAATCCCAGAAATGGAGAAAGTTCTAGCTCAAACGTCAATACTGATTGTATGAATATATTCCTTGAGCAGATGTCACAATATTTAGGAACAAGGGAGGCATTTCTTATCATGGATTGTGCTAGTTGGCATAAGTCAAAAAATTTAAAAGCACCTAAAAATATCGACATTATATACCTACCACCATACTCACCTGACCTCAATCCTGTTGAGAGGTTTTGGTTATATATAAAACAGAACATTTTGCGTAACAAAATCTACGACACAATTGCTTTGCTTGAGAGCGCTTTGTGCAAATTTATTACCTCTCTTTCTCACTCCACAATTAAAAAACTCTGCAATGCCGCTTATTTGATTCACTAGTAATGAGAATTGGTATAACGCACAAAGTAGCAGACTAGATGGAGAAAGTTATCAATACACCACAAGAGACTATATGACAATTTACTTTAATAACACACTAGCAAGTTTCAGTAGATCATTGAGAGAATTTAAAGAAAAAGCGTGTGGATTTATGTATGATATCGGAACTTGGTTGAAAGAAACATATGAAAATCTCACTGAACGACCTGCAACGCATAATCGCTATACCCCAAAAGAAAAACCCCTTGTTGAAGTTGAAGAAATAGAAATGAAGGAACTAAACCATACATATAAGCCATTCCAAACTCCACTTATCCACCCAACAAGCAGAAGTTCTGGTGCCAATACCTCAAATCAAGTTGTTGTTACTCGACATACACCTGAAACTACTAAAACAAAATAGATGTAAAACCTACGTTTAAATATGTAGTACTTGAGTGAAGCATTCTTTAACTGTTCTATTCAATAAAACCTTTACAATATTTCGATCATAGGTTTAACTTTACGAAGTTATAATCTATAGGGCTACGATGAACGATTATCTCTCACTGCTAAATCCAGAACAACAATCAGCTGTAACTAACATAGATGGACCAGTTTTGATACTGGCAGGAGCCGGGACGGGAAAAACAAGAACGATTACTTCAAGAATAGCACACATAATTAGAAACGGTCACGCTTATTCTGATGAGATATTAGCAGTTACATTCACAAATAAAGCAGCAAATGAGATGGTATCAAGGGTACTTGAGCTAACGGGCACAAACATACCATGGCTTGGCACTTTCCATGCAATTGCAGCAAAAATTTTGCGCCTGCACGCAGAAATTGTGGGCTTAAACCCCAATTTTACAATCATTGGTGTGGATGACCAATTACAGGTAATAAAAAATATTATTAATGAAATAAGCCCTGATTACCTATCAGAAAAATGTAAGACCATTATGAATATTATTCAGCAATGGAAAGAGAAGTGCTTATTGCCATCTGAAGTGGAAGATATTCAATCATTTAGGCCAGTATATGTCACTGCACTCAAAGTCTATCACAAATATCAGGAAAGGTTGAAATTCCTTAACTATGTCGATTTTGGTGACTTATTGCTATATAATATACAACTCTTTAATCAAAAGACCGAAGTTCTGTCCTACTACCAAAACAAGTTTAAATATGTCATGGTAGATGAATATCAAGATACAAATGCGATACAATATCTTTGGCTAAAATACCTTGCAAAAGAGCACTCAAATATTTGCTGTGTGGGAGATGATGACCAGTCGATATATAGTTGGCGTGGTGCAGAAGTTGAAAATATTTTGAAGTTTTCTGATGATTTTAAAAATGCAAAAACCGTTAAACTAGAGTGTAACTACAGGTCAACATCCCACATACTTGCAACTGCGTCATATGTTATCAATCACAATAAGACTCGCTTAGAAAAAAAATTGTGGACAACAAACATTGAAGGAGAAAAGGTAAACGTAATAAAGTTATGGGACGGAAAAGCTGAAGCAAGGTTCATAAGCGAACAGATATTAAAGCTCAATAAATACAGATTTAGTGACATTGCAGTGCTGGTAAGGGCCACTTTTCAAACTAGAGTTCTGGAAGAGTATTTTATAAAATATTCAATTCCCTACAAGATTATAAGTGGCGTAAAATTCTACGAACGTCAGGAAGTCAGGGATATAATTGCATATTTAAGACTTGTTACAAACAATAACGATGACTTAGCTTTCGAAAGGATAGTAAATCGGCCAAAAAGAAGCATAGGAGCTACAACTCTAAAGAAAATATACACGACTGCTCAGGATAACAAAATTTCTTTTTTTGAGGCAGCAAAAATATTAGTTAATAGTAATCAGGTAACCGAAAGAATTAAACTCTCACTCAACGATTTTTTAAATAAAATTAAAGCTTGGGAAGAAATAGTAAGCGTAAAACCACTGCATGAATTCGTTAAAATCGTAGCAAACCAATCAGGATATATTGAAATGCTTGAAAATGAGGAGGTAACAGGCTTAGCACGAATAGAAAATGTTAAAGAGCTCATCTCATCTTTAAAAAATTTCGATAATGCCACAACTTTCTTGGAGCATATAAGTCTGGTGATGGAAGTGGATAATATGAATAACGATGACACCGTATATGTTATGACTCTTCATGCAGCCAAAGGACTTGAATTCCCGTGCGTGTTTCTACCTGGTTGGGAAGAGGGATTATTTCCTCATCAAAGATCTTTTGATGACAAAAGTGGTAAAGCTTTAGAAGAAGAAAGGAGACTCGCATATGTTGGCATAACCAGAGCCAAAGAAAGGTTAATCATTTCATGTGCAGATAGGAGGGAAATTAACAACCAGTGGCAACCGATGCGCACTTCTCGGTTCATTAAAGAATTGCCAAGAGAAAATGTTGAGGTAATTAAAAGCAACATTGCCTACTGTTGAAGCTATAATTGCAGATAAACATATCTTACAAATCTGAATTACTTCAACTATATGTTTCTCCTGGCAAAAATTCTGTAACCGTTCACACTTAATTCTTCAATCTCATACCAATTTCTATTACATAACAAACAAATAGACAATAGAAGTGAGAAGGTTATACTAATACCAATTCTCACTGCACAACAAACAGATAGACAATAATGGAAAAAAAGCCATACTAAACTAAGTGTAATAGCGAGGTATAAAT
>NZ_JAPQLE010000123.1:0-2195 GCF_028982185.1 Wolbachia endosymbiont of Drosophila baimaii
GTAAATTTGTTACCTCTCTTACCCACTCCATAATTAAACAACTCTGCAATGTCTCCTATTTGTCCTCCTAATAATGAGAATTGGTATTAGTAATTCAAGAGAAACATTATGGCCCCGATTATTTTGAAGTCGCTATTACTCTGACAAACCTTGGTATCTCTCATGTGGATTTAGGTGACTATAAAAAACAAAAGGAGTTACTTGAACGGGCTTTAGCAATCAAAAAGAAACATTACAGGCCTGACCATTTTGAAGTTGCTAGAACACTGGCAAACCTCGGTAATTCTTATAGGGATTTAGGTAACCCTCAGAAAGCAAAGGAGTTGCTTGAGCAGGCCTCATTTATTCTTGAGAAGCATCATGTCCATGATTACTTCTAAAGTTGTTGAACTATGGGAAATTCTAGGCCCAGCTTATGGTGCTCTAGGTAACCATAAGAAACAAAAGGAGTTGTTTGAACGGGCTTCATCCATCTTTAAGAAACATTACGGCCCTGATCACCAGGAAGTTGTGAAACTACTGGCAGAACTAGATGACATTTAGGTTTTTAGCAATACTGGATCAACAACAATTCATTTGAGCTACACTTCCAAAACTAATCTATTTGGATCTTCTATATAATTTTTTATTTTAACGAGGAAAGTCACTGCTCCTTTGCCATCAACTATTCTGTGGTCGTAAGAGAGAGCGATATACATCATAGGTCTGATTTCTACTGCATTACCCACGGCAACTGGTCTGTTTTGTATTGAATGCATTCCAAGTATTCCAGATTGCGGAGGGTTTATTATCGGAGTGGAAAGAAGTGAACCGTATACTCCACCGTTTGAGATGGTAAATGTTGCACCTTCCATTTCTGATACTTGTAATTTACCCTCACGAGCTTTTTTGCCAAGAGCAACTAAAGTCAACTCAATTTCTGCAAATGACATCTGATCGGCACCCCGAATAACTGGTACAACAAGACCTTTATCGGTGCCAACAGCAACACCTACGTCATAGTAATGTTTATATATGATTTCATCGCCTGAGATTTCAGCGTTAATTTCAGCAATTTCTTTCAATGCTTGCACCGCTGCCTTTATAAAAAACGACATAAAACCAAGTTTTATTCCATATTTTTTTTCAAAGGCGTCCTTATATTTTGCTCTTAGATCCATGACATTCTTCATGTCAATTTCATTGAACGTGGTCAGTATTGCAGCAGTATTTTGCGATGCTTTCAAACGAGCGGCAATTACTCGCCTTATTTTGCTCATTTTTACTCGTTCCTCTCTTTGCTCTCCATTTACTACACTTTTTGGCAATTCATATTGTTTTATTGCAGGTTGTTCAGCTTTGTTCATATGGCCTATCACATCTGCTTTTGTTATTCTGCCTCCCATGCCAGTTCCTTTGACGCTTTCTGCACTGATTGCATTTTTTTCCATAATTTTACGAGCTGATGGAGCATCTTTTTTAGCAGCACTTTCGCTTTTATCTTCTTTTCTCGCTTCCTCTTTTACTTCTCCCATGGAAAGCTTCGCTAACAATTGATCAGGACTTATTACATCATCTTCTTTTATAAGAAATTCAGTTATTTGCCCTGAAGCTTCTGCAGTTAATTCGAGTGCTGTTTTGTCAGTTTCAATTTCAAAGATCAAGTCATCTACTTTTACTGCTTCTCCAATACCCTTCTTTATTTTTACTATACCTTCTGTAACTGATTCACCACCAAGAGTTTTTGGTGCTCTGATTTCTATAATTTTGCTCATAAAACAACTTCCGTATAAAACTTTCTATAGATTTATACATGAAAAGAGACATGTAATAAACTAATAAATTCATTGAGGCTCTTATCATTTAGAAGTGACAAACGGATAACATATTCCCAAATGTCATTCCAGCGCGTGACGCTAGGTCATAAAAATTCCTTGACAAGCTTTGCCAGCCCCCTTATCACGAAACTGAAGCTATTTATTTATCTTCTCTGTACAGATTAAATGACAAAAAAACTCACGTATCTGGCGTCTCATGTTTAATTTTTTGCACTATGTGCACTCTATGTCTTTATCAAATTTCTAGGTTTTTACCTACACAAGCTGAAATATGCTTATAAAGCATTTAAAACATTAAAAAACGCCAACTTAAAAAATGGATAGTGAATAACTAGCTACCCTAGGGTTTCTTTTGCCTTTTTTTCTGTTTAGTAAATT
>NZ_JAPQLE010000123.1:2257-4801 GCF_028982185.1 Wolbachia endosymbiont of Drosophila baimaii
GTTTAGAATAAAAAAACGCCATACTTGAAAGTATAATGTAAGTAATTAGCCAACCACGGGGCTTCTTTTGCCTTTTTTTTCGTTTGGTAAATTTCTTAATATTTATGACTAAACGACAATCGTCATCCCGCTACTTGTGAGCGGGATCTAGAGATACCGCGAATGAATCGCGGTATGACGGTTCGCGGCGGGATGACAGCTAAGTAATTCGTCATCCCGCTGCTTGTTAGCGGGATCTCTTGTTAGCAGCTGAGATACTGCGAATGAATCGCGGTATGACGGTTAAATAATTCGTCATCCCGCTACGTGTTAGCGGGATCTAGAGATACCGTGACGGTATGACGGTTCGCGGCGGGATGACGATAAGGTTTATACCTTGTCATGCAAGTACTAGAATCCAGTAAGCTTATTTATGCATATAAAAGGTTATTATTTTGTAAAGTCAAAGTTGCTTTTGGTTTTAAGTTAAAGTACAATAAACGCAAAGGTTTATATAAACTGGATCCAAGTAGTCAGCTACTTGAATGACATCAGACAAACAATCGTACACATGCTAGTCAAAATAGGTACCAGAGGAAGCAAGCTTGCAGTTGCCCAGGCTTTGGAAGCAAAACAAAAGTTGCTGGATTCTTTTCCTAACTTATCTATTGAAATTGTTAAAATAAAAACTTCTGGAGATAAGTATGCAAACGCAAATCTTGCTGAAATAGGAGGCAAAGGATTATTCATTAAAGAAATTGAGACTGAATTGCTCGAAAATAATATAGACATGGCAGTTCATTCGCTAAAAGATATGCCTGCGTTTTTCTCAGGGGGTTTAACAATTCCTTGTGTTTTAGAAAGGCTAAGTTCATGCGATGCGTTTATTTCTCATAAACACAATAGCCTTGAGTCTTTGCCACAGCAGGCTACTATTGCCACTTCTTCAATAAGAAGAAAAGTTCAGTTGTTAAATGTTAAACCAGATTTAAATATAGTACCGCTACGTGGAAATGTAACAACCAGATTGCAAAATCAAAGTTTTGATGGAATAATTCTAGCTGAAGCAGGACTCATAAGATTAGAAAAACATCACTTGATTACAGAGGTATTGCCACCAAAAGTTATGTTAAGTGCAGTGGGGCAGGGGGCGGTTTGTATTCAATGTAGAAGGAATGATGTAAAAATTATCGATCTTTTAGAGAAAATTAATAATAATATGTCTTTTATAGGAGTGAAATCAGAGCGCAGTTTTATGAAGACAGTGAATGGTTCATGTTTTACACCACTTGCAGCTTTGGCTGAATATGTGAGCGAAAATATGCTACACCTTCGTTGTATGTTAGCAAGTGGAAAAAATATATACTTCACTGAGCGCACTTCATTTATAGAAGATGCGGAGAAAATGGGTATGGATGCAGGATTAGAGTTGAAATCAAAATGCTTATAAGCTTACCTAAAGTACGTGGAATCTATCGTTATGATGTCTTAATGTCTAAAGCGACGTGGTTAAATGTTGGTGGACGAGCTGATGTATTATTTAAACCATGTGATATTGAAGATTTAACATACTTGATTAAAAATACTGAACTGCCAGTTAGCGTTATTGGTGCAACATCCAACATAATAGTGCGAGATAGTGGCATTCGAGGAATAACAGTAAAATTAGGTAAGGAGTTTGCATATATTAAAAGTAAGGGTAACAACTCTATTGTAGCTGGGGGAGCTGTGCTGCTCAGCAACCTTGCTCACTTTGCGGGAAATCAGCAGATTAGTGGGTTGGAGTTTCTAGTTGGAATTCCAGGAACAGTTGGTGGCGGAATAGAAATGAATGCAGGTGCATATGGTAGTGATATCGCAAGTGTTGTACAATCCATAAAAGCAGTGAATCTAGAGGATGGAAACCTATATGAGTTCTCCAGCGAAGAAATGGGGTATTTTTACCGTGGACATAGCCTAAAAGGAAATTGGATTTTTGTTGAAGCTGAGTTTAAAGGAGTAAACTCAGAGTATGAGCTTATACTGCAAAGGTTAAAGGAAGTTATTGAGAGGAAAAATAAAAGCCAGCCAATAAGAGGAAAAACTGCTGGGTGCATATTCAAAAATCCAAAAAACTACCGAGCATGGGAGTTAATTGATAAATCTGGCTGCCTAGGGTTAAATATTGGTGGAGCTAGAATCTCTAAGAAACATTGTAACTTCTTGCTCAATTACGATAATGCAACTGCATCTGACTTGGAAAACCTTGGCAACAGAGTAAAAGATGCAGTAAAGGATAAATTTAATGTTGAACTTGAGTGGGAAATAAGGGTTTTGGGTAGCTATTAGATAGTTTTTATAGCTTCTGTATATTCGTTCAGGAGAACGGCAAATAAGGTAGACAAGTAATCTAAAAAAATAATCATAGAGAAAACGTGAGGTAATGTGGTTAATCTTGTAGAACTTTGCAAGAATCTAGAGAGAAAAATAGCAAAGTTATACCAATTCTCATTATTAGTGAATCAAATAAGCGATATTGTAGAGTTATTTATAGCATTTCTCATAATAGTCCGAACAGGTCATAGG
>NZ_JAPQLE010000124.1:0-15447 GCF_028982185.1 Wolbachia endosymbiont of Drosophila baimaii
TAACTATATGCTGCTGGCATTCAACCTCCTTATCATCATCTATCCTTATCCTATCACATCCGGACTTTTATGGAAAGAGCTATAATTTATAGCTCCGCTTCTATCAGGGCATAGGATAACAGAAGTGGGCTTGAATAGCTGTAGTACTATAGCTGTTATACTCCAAAAGTAAGTATTAGATATAACAAATAGAAGAAATTAGATAGAATGATTAAAGGGGCAAGGATATAAAGGTTTAACTTGAAGTAACCTGATAAAATTTGAATCACACTTCCAAGTGCTGGCACCCATGAAAGTAATGCAACTGCACAAATCAGTAGATTTCTTACGATTTTTGGTGTTTTATGCTCGTTCTCTAGTTTGTGGTATGATTTTCGTATAGAGATTGTTATTCTACCTAAGTACCAGTTAACTATTCCACCAAGGCTTGATCCTAGTACTCCAAAAAATAACATAAGTAGTGGAGTGTGATACGACCTGAAATAAAGCATGGTATTGAACACAAAACCTTGATGTATGGGTAAGACTAATGATGATACTAGACTATCTGTGAATAACAGGAAGTAGTTTTCCATATGAATTTACCAGGTTGTTGTACCATCTTCATTGTCAGAAATTGTAATCCCCATTTGTTTCAACTGATTTCTTATTTTGTCTGCAGTATCGTAATTTTTATTTTTTTTTGCAATTTTTCTTAAGTCTATCAACCTTTCTATTTCTTGATGATTTACATCCACAGCAAACCACTTTTCATAACTTGACTCAAGAAGACCAATAAATCTGGCACTTTTAACAAAACTCTCAGTTAATTTAAGCTTTTCACTTTCATTACTCATTTTGTTAATTTTTGCAGCCATTTCATGTAATATAGCTAGAGCTTCAGGGATGTTTAAGTCGTTTTTTAAAGCGTCTATAAAATCTTTAGAAATCTCTGCGTTACTTTCATCAATATTTATTGTATCTAAACCACGTGATAGCCGATTAAATTTATTTAAGGTTTCCTGTGCGTCAGAAATAACGTTTTCTGTCCAATCAAGTGGTTTTCTGTAGTGAGTTTTGAGCAGTGCATAGCGTATTACTTCACCCTTTATTCCACTATCTAGCAAATCCCTTACTTTGACTATATTAAATAAGGACTTGCTCATTTTCTCTTCATTTACTGTAAGAAAACCGTTATGTATCCAGTATTTTGCAAACATTGATCCAGCAAATGCAGACTTACTCTGTGCAATTTCATTTTCATGGTGAGGAAATTGTAAATCTATGCCGCCACCATGAATATCAAAATCTTTGCCAAGATAAGCATATGACATTGCTGAGCATTCTATATGCCATCCAGGCCTGCCCTCTCCCCATGGGCTATTCCAATAACTTGAAAGTTTGTAGTCAATATCACTTGCAGGCTTCCACAGCACAAAATCTCCCGGGTGCTTTTTACTTTCATTAACTTCAACTCTGCTACCTGGAACCAATTCATCAGTTTTTTTTCCTGATAAAGCACCATATTCATGGTAAGATTCTACACTAAAATATACATGTTTATTGGATTCGTAAGCGTGGCCAGATTGCAGCAAATGTTTAATTAGTTCTATAATATAATTTATGTTTTTCGTTGCTTTTGGCTCGTGTGTTGGCTCTGCACAATTTATGCTTCTCATATCTTCATGAAAAGCCTTGGTGTAATATGTGCTGATACTTTCTATGTTGCTATTTTTTTCACTTGCTACATTAATTATCTTATCATCAATGTCGGTTATGTTACGCACATAAGTAACTTTGCCATAACAAAACTTAAGTAGCTGAAATAACACATCATAAACAATAACAGACCGTGCATTGCCTATATGTGCTGTGTCATATACTGTTGGTCCGCAAACATACATTTTCACATGATCTTTATCGATTGGTGTAAAAAGTTCCTTTTTTTTTGTTAAGGTATTGTAAAGCCTAACCATATACAAAGCTTTTGAGAAAAGAAAATGCCCCAATGATAAGTTGTGGCCCTTTGACTACTACAACAAGAGTAAGCAATAACCCACACAATGATATTAAAACTCCCAATATGGATAAAAATCCATCTTTACTCATGATACCAAGCGAAATAAGAGTCGTACCAATTGCAGGAATGAAGTTAGTAAGAGGTAGTGGAAGAGCTATTGATAACGCACAAAGCAGCATTATAAAAGCTAAAATTTTTTCACCGGGCCCATAGAAAATAAAAGACATTCTTGGTCTCATGAACTTTTCTATTTTTTTTAATGCTGGAGAAGTTTTTTCCACCACAAGAGCTAGTGTTGAACGTTGAAAAGATCTTCTTTCTAGCCAACTGGGCATCCAAGGAGAATCAAATCCAAATAAAAGCTGCAATGAGAATAAGATTAAAGGTATAGAAAGAATAGTTGTATAACCAGGTGGAACCGGTATAGGCACCGATAGCGGCAAGGAGAAGCTGATTATTAAAATACCAAAACCACGCTCATGCAAAGCTGTTTTAATGTCAAACAAAGTTACTTTATCGCTATCATTGTTATTGGCATCTGCAACCTCTTTTAGAATATCAGAAGCTAATTTATCACTTTTAGTCAACTTATCATTTTTTGACACGAAAAACCTTTGATAAAAATAATTCTTAACACAATTATTGTTTTATTTCAATATGCATTATTCATTTTGCGCTGGTAATTCGTTCTTTTGTTAAAGTGTTGTAAAGCTTTTAAGAAGAGAAAGTGCTCCGGTTATAAGTTGTGGTCCTTTGACTATTACAACAAGAGTAAGCAACAATGCACACAATGACACTAAAACTCCCAATATGGATAGAAACCCGTCTTTACTCATAATACCAAGTGAAATAAGAGTTGTGCCAATTGCAGGAAGGAAGTGAGTAAAAGGTAATGGAAGAGCTATTATTATTGCACAAAGCAACATCATAAAAGCCAGAATCTTCTCACCAGGCCCATAGAAAATGAAAGACAGTCTTGGCTTCATGAATTTTTCTATTTTTTCTAATACAGGGGAAGTTTTCTCTACCACAAGAGCTAGTGTTGAACGCTGAAAAGATTTTCTTTCTAGCCAACTGGGCATCCAAGGAGAATCAAATCCAAATAAAAGCTGCAATGAGAATAAGATTAAAGGTATAGAAAGAATAGTTGTATAACCAGGTGGAACCGGTATAGGCACCGATAGCGGTAAGGAGAAGATGATTATTAAAATACCAAAACCGCGCTCATGCAAAGCTGTTTTAATGTCAAACAAAGTTACTTTGTCGCTATGATTGTTATTGGTGTCTGCAACCTCTTTTAGAATATCAGAAGCTAATTTTTTATCTTTTTCTTGCACAATTATCCTTTAATCAAACTATTCCTTTTAAACTAACGTAATTATTGCTGTATTTCAATATTCGTTATTTATTTCATACCAACATTTCATCTCTTTCATTTTTTAACCTGACTAAGTTTTTAAACAGATGACATGCACTAAGGTGCATGTCACGAAGTATGAGGACGCTAACGATCTGGTTCGTTAGACGATAATTTTTCTGAGTCCTTAAGCTCCTGTTTAAGGTTTTTGATGCCTTTTCCTAAATCACCCATAACTTGCGGTAATCTGCCTGCACCAAACAGAACTAAAATTATTATTAAGACTAGAAACAATTGCCATGGTCCTAAACTCATTTTCACCTCCATTTAAAATATTGACCTTTAAATATTAAAACTTGACTGAAGTCAAGTAACACATAGATTATATCACCTTTATTTAATTATAAATCAAGGTTTTTTAATTATTTTATAACAATCCCAAACTAGATTATTTTCTTGCAGCGAATAAGTGGAAACTTTTCGCTTAACTGTAGAGTAGAAGAGAGCTCACTAAAAAACTTTGCTAGCGTATCGTCTTTAGGCTTATGGTATATATCGCTAGAAACTCCTGATTGAATAATTTTACCATTTTTCATTACGTAGATAAAATCTGCAACTTTCAATGCTTCTTGCGGGTCATGAGTTACCATTAGCACAGGGATATTTTTACTTCTGAAAAGGGACAATATATGTTGTCTTATTCGGCACTTGAGCAGTATATCTAAATTAGAAAATGGTTCATCTAACAACACAACATCAGGGTTTTGTGCCATCACTCTTGCTATTGCAACTAATTGTTGCTGTCCTCCAGATAAGGCGTTAGGGTACATATTTTCGTATTTTTCTATATTGAGTAACTTCAAGATTTCCAATGCAATTAGGTGCTTTTCTCTCTTGAAAGAGCTGCGGATAGCAAAGGTTATATTTTCTACTACTGTTTTATGAGGAAATAATGCAGAATGCTGAAAAATCAATCCGATATTTCTATGTTCTATAGCGACTGATGCCTTATTGCTTGCAACTAACCTATCATTTATAAAAATAGTTCCAGATTTTGGATTTTCTATCCCCGCAATTAATTTCAAAATTGTTGACTTGCCACAGCCAGAATGCCCCAATAAACATGCAACATTTCCTTTCTTTACTTTAATGTTTATATTGCTTAAAGCAAAGTCGTTTTGATTGTTATAGAAATAACCAATGTTGTTAACTAGCATTAATCTTACTTAAACCATGTTATTAAATATAATAGCATTATACTCAAGAAGTACAGAAATGTTTTTTGTCGTCATAAATTGGTTATGCAAGAAATCTAGAAAAGAGAAGGATTTTTTGCTATAACTTTACATAAATGGTAGGAAACACGGGACTATAGCTCAGCAGGATAGAGCGTTGGACTCCTAATCCGAAGGTCGTGCGTTCGAATCGCACTAGTCCCACCACATTGCTTCACAAATTTTATGGAGATTTTTTTTTCACAAATACGCACACCTTTTTTTGCGGTTTTAAGATATAAATTCCCTAATAATAAAACGGGTTTTGTGTCATTCCAGTACTCCTCTCTTATAATTCACGTATTTAAGAATGACTTCTGCTAAACCTTTACTAATTCCAGGTACGTTTTGAATTTCAGCCAGAGAAGCTTTGCTTATATTTTTCACTGAACCAAAATAAGACATCAACGCTTTTTTTCTTTTGTTGCCAATGCCGGGTATTTTGCTTAATTGTGAAACTATAAACTGTTTATCGCGTTTTTTTCTATGTGAAGTTATCGCAAAACGGTGGGCTTCATTACGCAGCGATTGTAAGTAAAGCATGACTTTGCTGTCATTTGCCAGACTGAATTCTTCCCTGCCCAGCATATAAAATCTTTCATTTCCTGCGTTACGATCAGGACCTTTTGCCATACAAGCAAAAGGAACGTTTATATTCAATACTTCCAGTACATTCTGTACTATGGAAACATGTCCTGGTCCACCATCAATCAGTAAAAAATCAGGTATTATGCCTTTTATATTGCCGGAGAAACGTCTGGTTAGCACTTCCCTCATCATTTTATAGTCATCGCCTGAAAATTTTTCCTTTATAGTAAATTTTCTGTACTCACTCTTTAAAAAACCCTCCTGCCCTGCAACAACCATTACACCAATTTGTTGATTTCCAAATATATGGCTATTGTCATAAACTTCAATACGCTTTGGAATATTTGGTAACAAGAAGATTTTGCTAAGCTCCTCAAGCTTTTCTAGGTTATTTCTATAATCGATAAGCTTCTGCTCTAAGCTATGCTGAGAGTTATCATAAACAAATTTCAATAAATCACGCTCTTTTTTATTCTTTGCATGCAGAACTTTTACTGGCTTTTGAGCAACCTTATATAGTGCTTGTTCTATAATTTCCTTATCCACAATAGAATCTGGAACGTAAATTTGTATTGGAGGTATGTTAGCTGAATTATAAAAATTGACCAAAAAAGTGGATAAAATTTCATCATTTGAGTGATCACCACAGTTCTCGGCAAAGTAAGGAGTGCTGCCGTAGTTGTCTTTATTTCTGAACGATAACACACTAATACATGCTAGATCCTCTTCACGTACAATACTGAAGAAATCTGCATCTTTTTCAAAAGAAAAATCCGTGTGCTGTATTTGAATTTGCTCAAGAAACTTTACCCGATCTCTATATATAGCAGCAAGCTCATAGTTTTCTTCACTGCTGCACTTTCTCATTGTGAAAAGTAACTGTTCTTTCACTTCCTTATTTCTTCCAAGCAATGTATTTCCTGCCTGTTTTACTGATTGGCAGTAGTCGTCTTTTGTGATTTTATTTATGCATGGTGCTGAGCAGCGCTTAATTTGATATTCAATACATGGTCTTTTTGTTGAGGAAAAGTATTGATCTGAACATACTCTTAGGAGAAAAGCTTTTTGCAATGACAATATAGTTTGCTTAACAGCAGCGGCAGATGTAAAGGGACCATAATAATGAAACTCATTCTTCTTAAATTTGCCTCTATATTTTGCTATTCTTGGATAATCGTGCTTGGAAATTGTTATATAAGGATAAGATTTTCCATCCTTAAGCACAATATTATAAGGTGGTTTCAACGATTTTATTAGCTGTGCTTCAAGAAGCAGTGCTTCGATTTCATTCTCAGTGATGAATATTTCAACCTTAATAACTTGTGAGAGCATAACTCTAATTCGTTCAGAAAGATTTTCGAATTGAAGGTAGTCGGATAACCTTAACTTTAAGTTTTTTGCTTTTCCAACATATAAAACTTTATTCTTATCTCCGACCATCTTATACACGCCACAGGACTGTGGAGATGATTTGATTTGTTCTTTATATTGCCTGAGCATTTATCCATTGTTTAACCTGTATGAGGTTAAAATCTGCTACTAAATGAAAGACGGAAACTACATTTTCAAGCAAAGATAATCTGTTTCTCCTCAGCTTATCAGAATCACAGTTAATCTTTACACTGTCCATAAACTGATTGATAAACGGAGCAAAACCAGCAAGTTCATCAAGTGCTACATTAAAGTGGTTATTTTTTATCGCTTGTTTTATGTTTTTACAAGCAGTTATAGCACAATTTGATAGCGCAATTTCTTCACTTTCAATCAAAAACCTCTTACCGTAAGATGCACTATAAGTAGTGCCATCACTTTTTCTTACTTTGCTCATCATGTTACTGACTCTTTTATAAGTGCTTAGAATCTGTTCACCTTCTGGCGTACTAAGATAACGATCCAATATAACAGTTTGCTTTTCTGCTGTCAGCAGATCATTAATACCGATTTTATATAGTATTGAATCTACAACATCTTGCCTTATATTTCTATTTTTTAAAATAACCTTGAATCTTTCTAAGCAGAATTTAAATACTAGTTCTGAAATTTGTTTTCTATTTGGCTTATCAGCTGACGTTGTATTTTTATTAAATAGAAGCCTTGAATATAAAGATACTGACTTATCTATCAATAGCCTAATTGGAATATGCAAATTATTTTCAAGTATTGTCCTAATGATACCAATTGTCATTCTCCGCAAACCAAACTTATCATACGAACCAGAGATTTTCTCACCTGCTGCAATTAAACCAACTAAGCTATCCACTTTGTCTGCAATTGACACAGCAATTGCTGAAGGAGATTTAGGACACTCCTGCTCTGGCCCGATTGGCTTATAATGCTCAGTTATAGCTTCCACTATTTCTCTATCTTCTTGAAAATAAGAAGCATAATATCCACCCATTACTCCTTGTAATTCTGGAAACTCTCTTACTATCGATGCTGCCAAATCAGCTTTTGCCAAATATGCAGCACGTTCAACTTTTATCAGCGAAGCATGTGGAATAAATATAGCTATATACTTTGACAGAGCCGTAATACGCTTCACCTTTTCCCCCACGCTGCCAAGTGAAGCATGAAATAATATTGAACCTAATCTTTTGACATAATAATCTAGATTTTCCTTTTTATCTTGAGATATTAAAAATTGGGCATCAGCAAGACGTGCTTCTAATATTCTTTCGTGTCCTTTAACAACTTCACCATTGTTGACGTTGACAACAGTGACAAAGTGTGAAATTCTCTTTCCATTACTTAAAGCAAGGTATTTTTGTTGTGTATTAACTATACTAAGTATTACTTCCTTCGGTAATCCAAATGACTTTTCTTGATTCACTTCACCAAACAGTACGATTGGCCACTCTATAAGCCCTGTCAATTCATTTAGTAAATAATCATTTTTCTCAAGTTGTAAATTCTGCTCTTTTGTGAATTTATTAATCTGATCTAGTATAAATTGCTTTCTTTTGTCCATTTGGAGAATTACACTGTTTTTTTCTAGCAATTCAAAATAGTCTTTAGGTGTTTTAACAGTAAGCGCCGTACCACTTGAAAGAAATCGATGGCCATATGTTGCGTTAGATGCTGTAATCCCTGCAAAAGACACAGATATTATTTCGTCATTTAAAATGCATAAAATGTTTTTAATTGGTCTAACCCACCTTTCTTTTCCTTCGCCCCATCTCATACTTTTTGGCCAAGAGAAATTTTTTAATATTTCTCCTAGTTGATTTTTGAGGAATTCTCTGATGTTAAATGAGCAGCTTTCTCTTTTAATGAAGTAAAAATCCTCATTATTTACTTTTCGAACGAGCAAATCTTCTTCATTTTTCTGATATTTTCTTAAAAAACCTTCGATAGCACTTTTTGGTGCGTTAATGTTTGGTCCCTTAACTTCGTTATTGGAATCCTTTAGCTCCAAAGCATTTATGTTGTCAACAAATAGGGTAATGCGACGTGCCGTTACAAAAACCTCCATTGATGTAAATTTTACATTATTTTTGTTAAAAACATTGGCAATACAGCTCTTAACTTGAGTTGCAGCTACATTCTGCATTCTCGGTGGTATTTCTTCTGAAAGGCACTCAAATAATAACTGCAATGACATACGCTATTTACTCATGTACAATTCACAACATCTTTTTGTCAGCTCTCTAACTCTACCAATATAAGCTGTACGTTCATTCACACCAAGCACACCTCTTGCATCAAGCAGATTAAGTAGGTGACTAGTTTTAATACATTGGTCATAAGCTGCCATTGGTAGCTCCTTTTCAATAAGGAACTTGCACAATTTTTCCGTATCTTCGAATTGCTGCTGTACCACTTTAGTATCATAATAATCTAATGCTAGATAAGAAAATTCATATTCTCTTTGTTTAAAAATATTTCCGTAAGTTACACCGTTATCGTTCCAAATTATATCATAAACATTATCTACACCTTGTATGCACATTGCTAAACGTTCCAACCCATATGCCACCTCACCAGGAATCATCTTGCAGTCAATCCCTCCAACTTGCTGTATATAAGTAAGCTGTGTTACTTCCATTCCATTGCATGTAACTTCCCAACCAAGTCCTGATGCACCAACACTTGGATTTTCCCAATCATCTTCAACAAACTTAATATCATATTTTTCTGTAGATATGCCAAGAACTTTTAAGCTATCTAAATAGACGTCTTGTAAATTATTACCAGATGGCTTTATTATAACTTGATATTGGTGATGTTGATACAAACGATTAGGATTATCACTATAGCGCCCATCTGCTGGCCTAATTACTGGTTGTAGATATGCAATTTTTGTCGGTTTTGTATCAATTGCAGACATAATTGTTGCAGGATGTAATGTGCCAGCACCAACTTCAGATGTGTATGAGTGAAGTATAACACATCCTTCACTAGCCCAAAAATCTTGTAACTCTTTTATTATACTTTGTAAGTTCACACAAATTGCACACTTTTTATACTAAATATATAAATAAATAAGTACTATTCAATACCTATTTTTTTAACAGTATCATGTAAATAATCACCTAAAACTGCTGAACTTTCCCTCACATACTGAATTATGCTTTTATTTAGGACAATTGCATCATGCATAGTTAAATCGCAGAATATAAATGCTGTTAAATACAGTAAAATCACCGCATAAAATGTGTGAAAAATCCCCTCAAATGTAATTGACATTGCATTATTATAGCTGAGCTGTATTGAACTTATTGGCCATGGTTTTATCACTTCTACGACATTAAAAAATACGTAAGGTATCATAAGAAAAAAGAAAAAGTGCATAAAATCATTAAACCAAAATGGGCATTGAAACATCTGCTTACATATATTCCCATAGAGTTTACTTACAGCATAATAAATTGACATTATTGCTGGCATTGAAAGTGCTACAGTCAGTACTTGCCCTGACGCTATTTGTATTACTATTTCTTCACCACTGTTTGCTGAAGGGTCTTGAGCATGAAAAATAAATATTCCAATTAATTGCATTACTAACATAACTATTGCCAATTTTGTAAAAACAGCAGCTACAACTATTCCTGAGTTTGGCATTTTATATAGTAAGTATTCGCCTCCATATGTAAGAATTAATATAACATCGACAATAAATAATATTAAAAAAGAAGACCAATAGTTCTGCCAACTTGGTAAATATCCTATTCCTAAAAGAGAGCTTACTGTTTTGGCAGGAAAAACCTTACCTAGCATCTTTCCCAAAAATTTAAAAAAAATCCCCATGTTCTAAGTAACACTTGGTTTATATTATTTATAATACTGTATTGTAACGGACTTATCAACAACTTAAAACATGTATTGAAAGATTTTAGGTAATATGCAGCAACAGTAGAAGAACGTGCGCCAAAAATTTAATAATTTTATAGGGCTTATGCACTTAAATTTTTTGCAATATCAAGTGCAGCGTAAGTGAATATTGCACTTGCACCCGCACGTTTGAAACCAATCAAAGACTCATAAATCACCTTGTCATAATCTAGCCAGCTATTATTTGCAGCAGCTTTTATCATTGCGTACTCACCGCTTACTTGGTAAGCAAAAATCGGAAAATTAAACTTATCACTTGCTGTTTTGATAATATCTAAATATAGCATACCTGGTTTAATCATAATAAAGTCTGCACCTTCATTTATATCCATTTCAATTTCGCACATTGCTTCGCGCGCATTTTTATAATCCATTTGATAACCACTTTTGTCTATAGAATGTGATAGCCCACATGAACCAACGACTTGCCTGAATGGAGCATAGAAGCTAGAGCAGTATTTCACTGCATAAGATAATATTAATACGTCTTGAAAGTTGTTATCATCTAATGATTTTCTGATTCTTCCTATTCTACCATCCATCATATCAGAAGGAGCAACTATATCACATCCTGCTTTCGCTAAAGCAAACGCTTGCTTACACAGCACTGATATAGTTTCATCGTTTTCTACATCCATCTGATTATCTTTTAAAATGCCGTCATGGCCGTGAATAGTGTATGGATCCAATGCAACGTCTGCAATAATACCAATTTCAGGTACCTTTAATTTTACAGCACAAATTGCTCTGCAGATTAAGTTGTCAGAATTATATGCTTCCTCAGCGTTTTCAGATTTTAGTTTACTATCAACTACAGGAAAAATTGCAACAGCATTAATCCCTAAATCTTTAGCTTCCTTAACTATAGACACTAATCCATCTATTGAATAACACTTTACGCCTGGTAAGCCAGAAATTGGTTCAGTTGTTTCTTCTCTGTCATGAACAAACAGAGGAAGAACCAGATCATTTACTGATAAACTATTTTCACTTGTTAAATTGCGAACCCATTTGCTCGAGCGCCTGCGTCTTAATCTTGTATTTGGGAAATTAAACATTGGATCCAGGCAAATTCCCAGTAAAGAGCAACACCCCTGAGATGAGTATCACCCAAAACACTGATATTGGTAAAAATACTTTCCAACCAAGGCGCATTAGCTGATCATATCGATAACGAGGTATTGTTGCTCTAATCCAAATAAATACGAATAAAAGTATAATTATCTTCAAAACGAACCAAATTAAACCTGGAATTTTATAAAGCAAACCAAGTTCTAACGGAGGATACCATCCCCCCAGAAAGAATATTGTCATCATAGCACTTGCTAAAATCATATTTGCATACTCTCCAAGAAAAAAGAGGGCAAAAGGCATGGATGAATATTCAACGTTATATCCAGAGACAAGCTCTGCTTCAGCTTCTGGTAAATCAAATGGGTGACGATTAGTTTCTGCAAGCAAAGAAATAAAAAATATTATTCCTATAGGCATTAGTAGTAAATCAACCCAAAATGGCATATTGTGTTTCGCTACCACCATCTCTCCAAGATTTAATGTTCCAGTGGTAATAACGACTGTAGCAACTATTAAGCCTATTGAAACTTCATACGAAATCATCTGAGCAGCCGACCGTATAGCGCCAAGAAATGCATAATTAGAATTGCTTGACCAGCCTGCAATAATCACGCCGTATACTCCCAGCGACGATATAGCTAGCACATAAAGCACTCCAACATTAATATTTGCTATAACCTTAGGAATAACTACTTGCTGGCCATTTTCTACAATTACTTCAGCACCAAACGGTATAACTGCCCAGGCAATTAATGCCAAGATAAAGGTAAGCATTGGAGCCATAATGAACAGTATGGTGCTCGCTCTAAATGGTATTATCGGCTCCTTAATCAGGAGCTTAATAGCATCTGCAAATGGCTGCAATAGCCCAAAAGGTCCAACTACACTTGGGCCGTGCCTCAGTTGAATTGCAGCAAGGACCTTACGCTCAAAGTATGTCAAATATGCAACTGAAAGTAGTAGCGGTACTAAAATAAATAAAATATTAATTAGCGTGTTCATAAAAAGCTTTAGTACAATCTGCCATTATTTTTGAAGCGCGACTTATTGAATCCGTCATATAAAAATTACACTCCTTTAAAGTAAAAGGTGTATTACTTAAATTTATTTTACCATTGCTAACTGGCACCCATGTGTTTTTTATCACTTGATCAGCATTTCTAAACTGTGGACCGATAGTATCTAATTTTTTTCTCACGTCAAATAAACTATCATATGGTAAGGAGAGATCCAAATATTGCGAGAGATTTTTAATAATTAACCAGTCCTCCTTTGCTTCACCTGGAGGAAATACAGCTAAATTTGTTCTTTGCACTCGACCTTCAGTGTTTACATAAGTTGCATATTTTTCTGTATATGCAGCACCAGGCAAGATAACATCTGCCACATGTGCACCCTTATCACCGTGATGACCTTGATAAATTACAAATGTGTTTTCTAACTTTGATGTGTCAATTTCATCTGCACCAAGAAGATAAACCACTTCTATTTCACCACTTTCTGCATGTTCCAATATTTGATTAATATCCCTTTCGCCTTTTTTAGGAACAAACCCAATATCTAGCCCACCAACTCTTGCTGCAGCTTTATGCAGCACATTAAAGCCATTCCAGTCATCTCTGATCATGTTAAATTTTTCTGCAATTTTGCCAGCCAGAACTAGAACTAATTCAGAATCATCTCTTACTAATGCATCTTGACCGATAATCAGCATAGGGTTTTGAGCAGCTACCAGCAGCTCACAGAATTTATGACTTCCATTTGCTATTTCACTCAAAATATCAGGATTATCGCCCAATTTCTCAACATGATACAAATATTCAATGTTAGGACCAACACTTGCAACAGGAAAGTTGCCCTGTAAATATCTCTTTCTCAATCTTACGTTAATGATCGGTGCTTCTATCCTTGGGTTTGTATTTATAAGCAGACACAAATCCGCATTCTCTATACCTTCAATAGTGGTATTGAACACATACGATCCACGATTATTTGGTATAAGTTTTGCACCATCTTGCCTACAGTCTATATTCCCCGAGCCGAGCTTCTGCATCACTTCTTTGAGTAGAAGCATAGACTCACAATCTTCCAAATCACCTGCAATTGCAGCTATTTTATTTGATTTTGTATTCTTTAATTTCTTTGCAGCAACAGTTAATGCTTCATTCCAATCAACTGGGGCTAATTTACCATCTTTTTTTATATAAGGTCGATCAAGACGCTGAACTTTTAGTCCATCATAGGCAAAGCGGGTTTTATCTGATATCCATTCTTCATTTACCTCTTCGCTCAGCCTTGGTAATATCCTCATAACCTCCGGGCCACGATAATCAACTCTAATTGCGCTACCCACAGCATCTAGCACATCTATAGTCTCACAATGTGATAGCTCCCATGGACGCGCTGTAAAGGAGTAAGGCTTTGAAGTTAAAGCTCCTACCGGGCAGAGATCTATGATATTTCCGGATAATTCAGAACTAATATGCCTTTTTGTGTAAGTGCTAATCTCTACATTTTCTCCCCTTCCGATTCCTCCAAGTTCATTTGTACCTGCAACATCAGACAAAAATCTAACACACCGAGTGCAATGAATGCATCGATTCATCGCAGTCTCAATCAGTGGTCCGAAGTGTTTTTTTGGCACAGCCCTCCTATGCTCATCAAGTCTGCTGGTTCCTTTCCCATAAGCCATCGTGATATCTTGCAAATCGCATTCACCACCTTGATCGCAAATTGGGCAATCAAGCGGGTGGTTAATTAGCAAAAACTCAAGCACACCTTCACGTGCTTTTTTAACCTTAGGGGTATCAGTGTGAATAACCATCCCTTCTGCAACTGGCATTGCACAAGAGGCTACTGGTTTTGGAGGTCCACCCTCCACTTCAACCAAACACATTCTGCAATTACCAGCAATTGCTAAACGCTCATGATAACAAAAACGTGGAATTTCAACGCCCACAACTTCACAAGCTTGAACTATAGTGAGCCCATGCTCTACTTCACATTCCTTAGAATTAATAGTAACTTTAACCATAATTATTATACAGCTTCCCACTTTATAGGATTGCCGCTTACCTCATCTTCAACCAGATTGCCGTTGTCATATTGAGCAGACATATAATTCATGCGCGAATCACGATCTATATATCTAACAGGTTTTACCGGTTTATCTTTATACATTTTTTGCTCAGCTTTCTTACGCTGAGTAGGGTTATTTTTACTAGCTGTCTTTGCTTTCCCACCTGCTGCCATATAAACTCCTAAAAACTTTTCATTCTATTTTAACACTTAAGTATATAGCGTCAATATTTAATAACTTTAAAATTTCAATAGATCTCTTATTATAATCATTTTACAATCATTGTTTAAATAAAAAGTTACCCCTTGATGCCATTCCAGCGCATGACGCACAGCTGTACGAACATTGCAATTTGCAGGCAATTTGCGTGGCAGATTCAAGTAGCTGACACTGGTTTCCATCCAAAACAGCAGTAGCCCTTTTGGTGTCATTTCAGCGCTTGACACTGAAATCCAGGATTTTGATTGGATACTGAGTTGGTAAGCATAAAAGTATAGCTAACGCGAGCTCTACGTCATACCGCGATTTATTCGCGGTATCTCAAAGCATAGATCCCGCTAACAAGCAGCGGGATGACGATTGTCGTTTAGCTATAAATATTTAAGAAATTTACCAAATAAAAAAAAAGGCAAAAGAAGCCCTGGGGTTATTATCTGCTTTAAAATATTGGCGTTTTTTATGTTTTAAACGCTTGACAAGCGAAATTCAGCTGCTTTTAATTGCAACTAACCTACGCTGCAAATGT
>NZ_JAPQLE010000125.1:0-8780 GCF_028982185.1 Wolbachia endosymbiont of Drosophila baimaii
TTAAACATGAGACGCCAGATACGTGAGTTTTTTTGTCATTTAATCTGTACAGAGAAGATAAATAAATAGCTTCAGTTTCATGATAAGGGGACTGGCGGAGTTTGTCAAGGAAGTTTTTCGTTTCTATAGCTACTTGAATAACGGCTACAATGTTCATACAGCTATGTACATAGCTGGAACCCAAAAAAAGAACCAAGTAGCCTTGGCTACTTGGACGACAAAAGGTAATACAAGAAATCTATTGGCTCTCGTATATCTTAGTGAAACTTAACAAGTTTATCTATAGTTTTAGTGATGATTCTTGGAGTATCTGGAGAAACTGCTGAGCTCAGCCTATTTAACCGCTCTATAGCGAACTCGCTATTCTCATTTGCTATGAAATCACATAAAATATTTTCTATATCCTTAGTAACACTTTCATGCTTTCTCAGAGGATGATTATGTGGATACCTACTGATGGTTTTGATACTGGAATACTCAACAAAAGCTTGATCCTTAAAAGCAAGTTGTCTCAATTTCTCTTTGAATTTTCCTTCTTCCTCTTTTGCTAAAAGGCGAGACTTTATCATTGATTTTATAATCAAATTTATAGCTTGATGTATTTCAGAATGCACTATAACTTTAATGGTATTTTCTTCTACTATACAATCATAAATATTTTTTCCGCTCTGTAACGACTCTATTAATTTCTTGCTACTTTGTGAATTCAATTCCAAATTCTCCTCACTCATAGGAGTTATTATGAAGGTGTTCTTACTCACTCTGATGTTAAATTGTGGAGAGCCTTCAGAAAAGGAAAATGCTACATCCTTAAATTCAAGTGCATGATTGTATGCAGCAAAAAGGGTGTGTGCTATAACACTGCTGGGCACCTTCATTCCATGTTTACTCAGGTGGTTCAATACATTTTCAACCTCATGATATGTAAAGTCTGTATCTTTTAGCAATTCAACAACTTCTATGCCGTTGTGTTGTTTATACTCTATTCTCACTTCTTCTGTAAAAAGTGTTTTAGCTGCTATATGTTTATCAAGCACTGTGAAAATCTTGATGAAATTCTCTAAATCTTGTTTGTTAACTAATTCGATACTAATTAAGTTTCTGCTAATAATTGAAATATTTTTTGTCATTTTTTCCCACTAAAAAAACTCACTGAATGAATTGTATTTTTAATTCATTAAGAATTGTTTAAAGTGAGCATACTAGTTTTCATTTACGTATTACACGACAAAACAAGATAAAAAGTTACATAAAATCATCATGTGGTATAACACACTCTCCACATTCATCATTGCTGTTTGTGTAGGTTGTGACATCAGTGTGATTGTCATTATTATTTAGCATATCATCCAACTTTCCTTCTTTTTCAAGATCCATCAATTTGTCACACCCCCCAATGTGCTTATCGTTGATAAAAATCTGTGGAACTGTTCTAACGTTATACTTTGATTTTATGTCGTTAAATAGATCTGAGTTTTTGAGCACATCAATTTCTTCATACTTCACACCTTTTTTATCTAGTAAATCCTTTGCCCTTATGCAGTATGGACAGCCCTTCTTTACATATATCACAACATTTTTCACAATTTATCTCCGTAGCTTACTAAAATATAGTTATTATATATAAGAAACATGTAAAAACATCAAATTGTATGAAAATTATTTATAATTGTGAGCAAGGGATAGAAAATAATATAGCACTAACCTTCGGAAATTTCGATGGCATTCATTTAGGACACGAGTTTGCAATTTCTACTCTAAAGAAGGTAGCACAAGAAAGAGGATTACCCTCTGCAGTTTTAACTTTTGAGCCTCACCCATCAACTGTTTTATTTGGTAGAAACAATTTTAGGTTAATAGACCAAGAACAAAAAAAGGAACTAATCAGCAGCTATGGTATAGATTACTTATATATTATTAATTTTAATAGAGGTTTTTCTGAGGTTAGCTGCGATGACTTTATCAGTGAGATTTTAATAGATAAATATGGCGCTAAACACATAATTGTCGGAGAAAATTGCACTTTTGGTCATAAACGATTGGGTAATATATTAACTCTAGAGAAATATTCTGAAATATATGGATACTCTTTGACTAAATTAGAGCCATTAACAATTGACGGCAAAATTTGCTCTTCTTCTTCAATAAGGGAGTATGTACAAAGGGGCGAAATAGAAATTGCTAATAAATTGCTCGGCAGGCCTTATCAAGTTTCTGGTGTTGTGACAAAAGGTGCATGTAGAGGTAGAGAAATAGGATTTCCAACCATAAATATTCCTATAGAAGATTGCATGATAAAACCTAAGTTTGGCACATATTACGCTAGAGTGACTTTTCCTGATAGTAATCCAAATTGGTTATATGGAGTAGTCAATATTGGTATGAGACCTACTTTTAAGGATCTGAAAAAGCCTATAATAGAAATGCACATATTCGATTTTGATGAAGACGTATATAGTCATAAAGTCAATATACAACTTTTAAAATTCATAAGGTCAGAAAAAAAATTCCATAGTATTGAGGAGTTAACAAAACAGATAAATTATGATATACTTAAAGTTTATAGGTTAAAGGCAAATTTATGAAAAAGTTATGCTTAGTTGTTATATTAATTATAGTATTGATTGACCAAACGAGCAAATTGTACATAAACTCATTGATTGATGAAGGAGAATCAATTGAGATCGCTAGTTTTATAAAACTAGTTGAAGTTTGGAATTCAGGTATTAGTTTTGGAATGTGTAGCGCTTTACCACATGGCGGTTCCTTTTTTTCAGCATTTTCAATACTAATAATTGGTATACTTGCATGTTTGATATACAAGTCTGACGATCAGTCAACTTACCTTGGTTTTTCTCTGATGATTGGTGGAGCAATCGGAAACGTAGTTGATAGGATCTGTTGGGGAGCTGTATATGATTTCATATATTTTCATATTGATGATTGGTATTGGCCAGCCTTTAATTTAGCAGATTTATCTATAGTTTGTGGAATGTTTACATTGTTATATAAGTGGTATATATACGATATGCTTATTTCTAAACAAAATGAGGAATAAAATAATTATGTTTACATAATGTTGACATCGCTATATAAGTGGTACACATATGATATGTTTATTTTCAAACAACAATGAGGAATAAAATAATTGTTTTTATATTAGGTCGAAATAATGCTTCATAAGTTTTTTAGTTTTCTTATACTACCTGTACTTTTTTTTACTTGCTCAATTTCTTTGAAGGCTTTGAGCATAGAGCACAACATAAAATATGCTAAACTCAGTAACGGACTAGATGTCTATGTTGTTCCTAATCATCGAATTCCGTCTGTTTTACATGCAGTAATATACAAAGTTGGGGGAATGGATGATCCAATCGGCAAAGCAGGATTGGCTCACTACTTTGAACACTTAATGTTTAAAACTACAGGAAAGTTTAAAGACATAGAAGCCACTATGAGTAGCATTGGGGCTAAATTTAACGCGTTTACCACTAAAGAATATACTTGTTATTTTGAGTTGGTCCCAAAAAAAGATTTACCACTTGCAATGGAAGTTGAAGCAGATAGAATGGGCAGCTTTAATGTTACTCAAGACAAAATAGATAGAGAAAAAAACATTGTACTGGAAGAAAGAAAAATGAGATTT
The DNA here is from genome assembly GCF_028982185.1 of Wolbachia endosymbiont of Drosophila baimaii. NCBI lineage: Bacteria > Pseudomonadati > Pseudomonadota > Alphaproteobacteria > Rickettsiales > Anaplasmataceae > Wolbachia > Wolbachia endosymbiont of Drosophila baimaii. The sequence continues at coordinate 3,647 of NZ_JAPQLE010000125.1, forward strand.
GATAACCAACCTCATAACTTGTTATGGGAAGAAATGGATAGTGCATTTTATCGTACTGGCTATGGTAGATCTGTTATTGGCTGGGAGAGCGATATCAAAACTTACAATCAGGATGACATAACGAGGTTTCATAATAACTATTATCACCCCGGCAATGCAATATTACTGATTGTGGGTGATGTGGAACTTGATGAAGTAGTGAAATTAGCAGAAGAAAAATATGGCGAAATTAAAGCTAAGCCTGTAATGAGAAATTACCCAAATCAGGATCCAGTGCATAATGCAGGTCTATCGGTGACCTTAGAGAGCACTGAAGTAAAAGAACCAGTTTTATATTTTCGTTATCGTGTACCCTTATTTGAGCATATAAATGAAGCTTCCGCTGCTCATTTAGCGGTTGAAATTTTAGGTGGCGGCAAATCCAGCAGACTGTATAATGATCTGGTTTTAGATGAAGATGTGGCAGTATCAGTGTTTGCTTATTATAATAGCCTAGCTTTTAGTGATGGCTACATTGATATTCAGGTCATTCCAAAAAGCGGAGTTAATTTAGATATTGTTGAAAGAGAGTTAGATAATGCTATTAATAACTTCATGTCTAAAGGAATAACGGATGAGGAGTTGCAAAGCTCGAAATATAGATACAAAGCAGCACAGTTTGATAATCTATCTGACTTAACTCATATAGCAATGTTTTATGTGCCGCACCTAGCACTTGGCATTCCACTTGATGAAATAGATATTTCATATAGCAAGATTAATGATGTCAATCTAGAGGATGTAAATAACAAAATTCGTACTATCTTTTCTTTCAATAAGTTAATTGGTCGTTTATTACCAAAAGGAGATAATAGTGAGAATAAGTAAAATTATATTTCTATTTTTTTTCTGTCTAAGCTTTAATTTACAAGCAAGTGGTAACCTAAATATAGAGGAGGTCACCACCCGTAAAGGATTTAAGTTTTTATTTGTAGAAAATCATGATTTGCCAAAAGTTTCACTAAATATATCGTTCAAGGATGCAGGTTACGTGTATGAGAATGAGGAAAAACAGGGGCTTGCTTGGTTTACTTCTCTTGTAATCCAAGAAGGGGCAGGAAAAAATGATGCCAAAGATTTTGCGAAAAAGCTTGAAGATAAAGGGATTAGTTTAAATTTTATTGCTGATTTAGAAGCATTTAGGGTTTCATTAAATACTTTGTCTGACAATCTAGAGGAAGCAATTTCATTACTGAGCGATACTATAATGCGTCCTAAAGTTGACCCTGAAGGGTTGAATAGAGTTTTCGAGAAAACTAAAGTTGATTTTAATAATCTTGAAAAAAATCCTGGCTTTGTTGCTGGAAAAGAATTAGATACGTTATTGTTTAAAAAACACCCTTACTCAAAAAGTGTGTACGGTACTCTTGATACTATAATGAGCATTACTAGAGACGATGTTTTAACATACATAAAGCGTAATTTTGCTAAAGATAACATAGTTATCAGTGTTGCTGGTTGTGCAAAAAAAGAAGAAATTATTACGCTATTAGATAAATATTTATCTAAATTGCCGTCAAAAGGATCAAAAGTTAGAAAAATACCTGTAAAAAATAATTTTGGTTCCGCAGAAAGTAAGAGTATTTTTATGGATATACCACAGAGTGTGATACTTTTTGCTCAAAAAGGTATAGCTTATGAAGATCCTAATTATTATAACGCTGGTGTCTTAATTGATGCACTTGGTGGCATGAGGCTGAATTCAATATTAATGACAGAACTGAGGCAAAACTTGGGTATTACTTATGGTGTTTATGCAAGTATTATTCCCAATAAACATGGAAATGTTATATTTGGATTTATGAATACTGATAGTTCTACTGCTGGCAAAGCTATATCAGCGGTAAAAGATACATTGAGCAGGATAAGAAAGGAAGGAATTGACGAACAATTGTTCAAGGATGCAAAAATTGGCTTGGTAGATAATCTTGTCCTTTTCCTGTCCAATAACACAAATATAGCAATGCTGCTCGATAATATACAGATAAATGATTGTGATGTTAACCTTATAAACAATTATGCGAATATCATTAATGATGTTAAATTAGAGGAAGTAAACGAACTGGCAAGTTCTTTACTGGAACCTGAAAATTTATTTTTTGTTGAAGTTGGAAGAAACACTCAAGGTCAATAATTAATACTTTCTGCTATTGATCTTACTGCTTCTACATAACACTTATGCTCCTCAGCTAGAATGCGTTCTGAGAGGCTTTGAATATCATCAGCTGGTAACACTGGCACAGCAGCTTGAGCAATTATGGCTCCAGCATCAACTTCAGGAGTGACATAATGTACAGTACAACCTGTAATTTTTACACCTGCTTTTAGAGCTTGCTCTTGAGCGTTTAGGCCTTTAAAAGACGGAAGTAAAGAGGGATGAATATTTATCACCTTGTTATGCCATTTACTCAGAAAATCAGCTTTGAGAATTCTCATAAACCCTGCAAGGCAAATTAAATCAACCTTATGTTGAACAAGTATTTTGTGAATTTTATCAGCATCAAGTGGTTTATCCTTAACAACAAACGCTGGGATTCCTGCTTGCTCTGCTGTTTTCAGACCAGCAGCTTCGCTGTTATTTGTGATAACACATGCAACTTCTGCGGGAAAATTCTGATCTTGACATGCTTCTATCAAGGCCTGCATATTCGACCCCCTACCTGAAATTAGTATTCCGAGTTTTATCTTTTTCATTATAGCACAGTTAGTTTAGGATTTAGTTAATACTAACAAAACAGCTCAAAAGGAAAACTTATTTTATAGCAAAGAAGGTAAACTAAACTCTTTTATCAGTGGACCTCTAATTTTGGACCTCATTGGACAACACAAAAATAACGAATAGCCTCATGTACCCAGCTTAAACTAGCTTTAATGCTTAGATATTGTGCTATTTTTGTATAATATACCACTATAAGTATATATTTTTGTAATCGCGTTATTATTTATTTAACAAAGTATTAGTATAATTTATTACACTGGATTAAATGGAGAAAGTTCAATGAGTAAATTACCGAACAATGCAAAAATAGGTAAATCTCAGGTTACTCAGTGGGAGGTAATAAAAAATTGTGAATATGCTGATAATTGCTTGTCAAAAATAGTAACTTTGTACGTTATTAGAATAACTCAGCTATCAGATTTTTATACGAGTGACGAACCTGAAATTAACACTGTTTTAGCAAGAATAAGCGTGACAAGTGAAAATGTATTTTTAAACAAGGCTACTACTATTGAAGTTATGGAAGGTATTTTTCCGTATAAATTCAACAGCAAGAAGAGAAATAACATATTAAGGTTAGAAGATTTGTATAATTATTTATGTTCTATTGTTAACAATAGCCTTCCAAAAGAAATGCTTGAAAGTCTTGTAAGGGAATATAAGGATGCTGTTAACTTATTTAAAGCAATTACTTAACTGAACGTAGTATTTTTAAGATTTTATTTTCTATTTCAGAAATGCCGCTTTCAAGATCTTTATCTATCAAATACATGGTAGAGAAATATGTTTTCTGCTTACTTTCAACATTGATAGTTAAAGTTCCGGGAGTGATTGTGACTGAATTGGCAAATAACGCAATGCTTTCGTCATTATGCCCTTTGCATTTTCTTAGGATAATGATCGGTTCAAGCTTAGATTTGAGTTGTAGCACCTTTTTTGTTACATAAACACTTGATAAAATGATTTGGTACATTAACCACGGTATATAACTTACTAACTTATAAAACGACAGTCTACTCGTACCATTTAAAATCTGACTCAGAGCGCTTTCAGCGTTTATCAACCGTCTAAAGATAAACAATGTGAATATAGAGGAAAACACTCCACAAAAAATAAAAAACGGTTCAAAATAACCAGACAGTATAATCCATAGAACAAATAAAGTTATAAACGACAGAGAAAAAAATTTGATTTCCTTCCTAAAGTTGAGGTTTTTCATAGTCTGTAATATAACTAAAATGACTCTTTAAGGAAAGATAATAACGAATATTTAGGTTCTTGACTTCTATGTTAAAAGATATAACAACTAAGTTATGTATTTTAAGTGAGGAAGTTATAGAATATGATAAATTTATGGAAATATTAAAAAAAATAAATGACCTTTCAGATTTGAGCAAGGACAATATAGTTGAAAAAATAAAAGCTAAGTTACAAGAAGAAGATCCAGATTTATGTCAAGAGTGGGAAAAGAGTAAACCTGACAATGATAGTGGATCTGGCATAAATTACATATTTACTATATCTCGTGGTCAAAATTCTAAGGAAGTCAAATTGTTACATCTTGCTTCTTATTGGAACTGTGCAAATGTAGCAAAAGCTCTGATTGAAAACGGGGCAGATATTAATGCAGAACATGATAATAAAATTACTCCTTTACATATTGCTGCTCACTATGGCCACGAAGATGTAGTAACCATTCTAAATGGAAAAGGAGCAATTGTTGATGCAAAAAATGGTGATGGATGGACTTCTTTACATTTTGCTGTTGAAAAGAACCACGAAAATGTAGTAAACACTCTAATTGGAAAAGGAGCAAATGTTAATGCAGAAAATGATAAAGGATGGGCTCCTTTACATCTTGCTATTACAAATGGCCACAAAGAGATAGTACAAGTTCTATCAAAAGCAGAAGGAATCAACGTTGATGCAAAAAATAGTGATGGGTGGACTTCTTTACATCTTGCTGCTGCAAATGGCCGCGAAGATATAGTAGAAACTCTAATTGAAAAAGGAGCAGATGTTAATGCGAAAGATCATTATAAATGGGCTCCTTTAACATTTGCTTCTCAAAAAGGCCATGAAGTGGTAAAAGGAGCTCTATTAAAGGCACAAGAGAACATCAAAGCTTTGCATTCAGCTGTTAAACATAATAATGAGGAGGAGGTGAAAAACCTATTAAATAAAGGAGTAAACGTTAATGCAAAAGATGATGATGGATGTACTCCTTTACATCTTGCTGCCAGAGAGGCCTGCGAAGATGTAGTAAAAACTCTCATTGCAAAAGGAGCAAATGTTAATGCAGAAGGTATTGTGGACGAGACTCCTTTACATCTTGCAGCCAGAGAGGGCCATAAAGATGTAGTAGACATTCTAATC
>NZ_JAPQLE010000125.1:8830-11478 GCF_028982185.1 Wolbachia endosymbiont of Drosophila baimaii
AATGATGATAGATGTACTGCTTTACATCTTGCTGCTGAAAATAACCACATAGAGGTAGTAAAAATTCTAGTTGAGAAAGCAGATGTTAATGCAGAAGGTATTGTGGACGAGACTCCTTTACATCTTGCAGCCAGAGAGGGCCATAAAGATGTAGTAGACATTCTAATCAAAAAAGGAGCAAAGGTTAATGCAGAAAATGATGATAGATGTACTGCTTTACATCTTGCTGCTGAAAATAACCACATAGAGGTAGTAAAAATTCTAGTTGAGAAAGCAGATGTTAATATAAAGGATGCTGATAGATGGACTCCTTTGCATGTTGCTGCTGAAAATGGCCACGAAGATATAGTAAAAACTCTAATCGCAAAAGGAGCAAAGGTTAAGGCAAAAAATGGTGATAGACGTACTCCTTTACATCTTGCTGCTAAAAATGGCCACGAAGATGTAGTAAAAACTCTAATCGCAAAAGGAGCAGAGGTTAATGCAAACAATGGTGATAGACGTACTCCTTTACATCTTGCTGCTGAAAATGGCAAAATAAAAGTGGTGGAAGTTCTGCTACACACTGAAGCAGACCCTTCATTAAAAGATGTTGATGGAAAAACGCCAAGAGACCTTACTAAATATCAAGGTATAATTCACCTTTTAGAGGAAGCGGAAAAAAAGCGAACGTTAAAAAATGAGAATAAAAAAACGCCAAAGGATCTTACTGAAAATAAAGATGTAATGCAGCTTCCAGAGAAAAAGGAAGAAAAACAAATTGGAAAAAATGCAATTGTGAAAGAAAAAGAACAATCTGCAAAAAATGCAATTGTAAAAGGTGTTATTGTGTGTTTTGTAACTGCAGTGATAGTTGGTGTTGCACTTGCATTTGCTACTGCCCTATCTGTACCAGCAATAATTGGACTAGCTGCAGGATCTGCGCTCATAGTTGGTGCTGGTCGATATATAATGTCAAAGCCTAAAACTGAAATGAAAGAAGTAAAGGAACTTGTGCCTAGAGAGACAGAAAAAGCATTTACTTGATTTTTGTTATCCTGTTGCTATCAGACTAGCCTGGCACCTTATATTTATTGGGATAACTGTTTTATTATGAATTAAGTCAAAAACTCTGTAATATATTGAAGCTTAAAGATATCTTTAGATATGGAAGTTATTGCAGAAAATAGGAAAGCAAGGTTTGAATATTTCATCTTAGAAGAATTTGAAGCGGGTATGGTCTTATTAAGCAGTGAAGTTAAATCGCTAAGAGAAAGAAAAGTAAATATTTCCGACGCCTACGTTGTTGAAAAGAATAGCGAAGTATGGCTGCACAATATGCATATTGCAGAATATAAAGCTGCGAACCGAAAAAATCATAAACCAAAAAGGGAACGTAAATTACTCTTGCATAAAAAGGAGATAAATAAACTAATTGGTCAAATCAAGACTGCTGGGATAACTGTTGTGCCGCTTTCGGTCTATTTTAACGATAAAGGATTGGCAAAAACTAAAATTGCCATTGTAAAAGGAAAAAAACTCTACGATAAGAGGGCAACCATAAAACAGAGAGAGTGGGATCGTGAAAAAAGTAGATTGTCTAAGAATAATTTGTAGCAAAATATGTCTTTAAATCCAGTAATTTTCAGCATCGGTCCTGTTTCTATATATTGGTATTCCTTAGCCTACGTTTTGGGTATAGTGTTTGCATATTGGTATTTACATAGGCTAGATGACCAAAAAATATTTACTAAGAATTTTTACGATTCGTTATTAACAGCCACTATTGTAGGTATTATCCTTGGAGGTAGACTTGGCTACGTATTGATATATGATCCAGTTCTTTATATAAGCAACCCTATCGAGATATTGAAGACCTGGGAAGGAGGGATGTCATTTCATGGCGGTGCTATAGGAGTTTTGCTTGCAGTAATAATCTCCTGCAGAAGACATAACATTCCTATATTTTATGCACTGGACCTAGTTTCTTGCGGAGTTCCCATAGGTTTATTTTTAGGTCGCATAGGCAATTTTATAAACGGAGAGTTATTTGGCAGAGTTACAACTATGCCATGGGGTATGGTATTTCCAGAGAGTGGTGATAATTTGCTACGTCATCCAAGCCAGCTTTATGAGGCACTTTTTGAAGGACTGCTACTTTTTGCAGTTGCAAATTCACTGTTTTTCTTAACTAGAATAAGACTGTATCACGGTGCGTTAACTGGTATTGCAGTTATGTGGTATGGAATAGCACGTTTTTTCGTTGAGTTTTTTCGCGAACCAGACTATCAAATTGGCTATTTGTGGCTTGATTTAACTATGGGGCAGTTGCTTTCTATACCTATGGTTTTGCTAGGAATGCTTGTATATCTAGGCGCATTAAATTTAAAATTTAATACGAAATCTGTCACATAGAGAAAAGGTGAGTTCAATAGAAAAATGTAGCCAGAAGCCCCATATTATGCACAATTGTACGAATTTTCTGCGTTGCAGTAGAATGAATCGGTGGGCTTTGTTGCATCGCTAGCTATGATGGATTAAAGATAAAAAAGGTGGAGAATATCAGTAGCTTATTATTATGGTATTTACAACAAGAACGGTCAGTGAATACCTAAATTTGAGTAAAAGAAATTTCACTACCACTCACTAATCCGGCTAAAATTCAAGAA
>NZ_JAPQLE010000125.1:11528-14876 GCF_028982185.1 Wolbachia endosymbiont of Drosophila baimaii
AAAAAAACAAGATTTTCAATAAGTTGCTTATAATCCTAATTATAGTTAGCCTTTCATAAGTAGCGATGCAACAAAGCCATCCCAGTGTCAGCTACTTTCATGACACCATTTGCTGTGCAGTTTACCTTCAAAAATGAATGTTCGTACAGCTATAGAATGAATCGCGGTATGACGTAGCTTCGCTATAGGCAACGAAGGAAATATCAACTATACTTCTTTTTACCATTGTTTATATTTCCTATTCACATATATTAATATTTTACTCACTTAAAGTAAGCTAACTACCGTTATTAATATTTTTGTAATAAAAATTGTATATGGTGCATGTAATCAAATTAAGAGGAAGATTGTGGAAATTACGCCATCAATAAAAAAAGAATTGAAGCAAAGTACTCTATATATTTGCCTAGAAAAATGCAAAAGTGCATTTTGGTTTATCTTTTGGTTTAGTGCGGGAATCAATTTATTAATGTTATTCCTACCACTTTATACCTCTCAAGTGCTTGATCGGGTGATATCGAGCGAAAGTGTATCAACACTAACTATGCTGACAATTATCACTTTATCTGCATTTGCATGTTCTGCAATGCTTGAAACTTGTCGATATTTAGCCATGGCGAAAATAGGTGATTGGATCGATAAAACTGCAACACCAGATTTGATAGTAAGGTCAATTAGATTAACATCAGTGCAGAGCTCAACTTCAAGTGGTGAAGCAATACGAGATCTCGGAGTGATAAAAAATTTCATTACAGGAAATGGCATATTCTCACTGTTTGATACTCCATGGTCGTTAATTTACCTTGTTGTGATTTTCATGATACATACCTCCACGGGGTTTATAGCTATTACTGGAATCATCATATTAGTCTCTATGGCAATATGGAATGAACTTGCCACTAAACGAATATTACAAGAAACCAACGAAGAAACTATAGGGAATATCAATGCTATAGATGTTGCAACAAGAAATGCAGAAGTGGTTGAAGCTATGGGCATGTCAGAATTCATAGTCTCTGATTGGTGTAAACGAAATGATCAGAACCGAGCAATGCAAATTAAAGCACAAAATCGCTCTAATGTAATTACTGGAATCACTAAGTTTTTGCGCTCAACTCTGCAAATATCAGTAATTGGAACAGGTGCATTACTTGCAATCACAGCTCATAAGACTGCTGGTAGCATCATCGCTGCTTCAATTTTAATGGGTAGAGTATTAGCACCATTTGACGCTGCGGTTCATACTTGGAAGTTTTTAAATCAGGCTAGAATGTCATATGGAAGGCTACAAAGACTTATATTAACATCGCCAAAAAGAGAGCAAACGATGGCTCTACCAGAACCTGAAGGAAAATTGGAATTTGATAGAGTATTTTTTACTCCTTATGGAAGCAATAAGCCGACAGTAAAAGGAATATCATTCATTATAGATCCTGGAGATGTAGTTGGTGTTATTGGTGCAAGTGCTTCTGGTAAATCCACTATCGCAAAATTAACTGTTGGTGTATGGAAGCCAATATCTGGTGTAGTCAGACTAGATGGCGCTGATGTATATACTTGGAATCGAGAAAATTTTGGTAATTATGTTGGCTACTTACCTCAGGATATTGAGTTATTTAACACTAGTGTCAAAGCTAATATTGCTCGCATGAGGCCAGATCCAAATCCTGAAGAAATAATCAAAGCAGCAAAAATTGCAGGAATACATGAACTAATACTAAGCTTACCAAATGGATATGATACAACAATAGGAGGTCCTGGAGGAGTAACGCTCTCTGGCGGCCAAAAACAGCTTCTTGGACTTGCCAGAGCTTTTTATGGTCACACAAAACTTTTAGTACTTGATGAACCAAACGCTAACTTAGATAGCAATGGAGAGGCATGCTTAATTAATGCAATTGGCATTGCAAGAAAACAAAATACTACTACTGTTATCATCACTCACAAGCTACCGTTATTGTCCGTAGTTGATAAGGTGATCCTCATGTCAGATGGTGTCATTTACGCTATGGGGCCAAAAGATGAGATTTTGAGCAAATTAGTTGCTCCATCATCAAGTACCACAGAAGATGAGCGCTCTTCAGCAAATGGTTAGTTTACTTACAATAAATTCTGTATCTGAAATAACAACTGTTCCAGAAAAATATATATTTCTTTACCATTAGAAATAATATTACAAGAATAGTAAATAGATTAATAACTCTTATTAATTAAAGTCAATCGGCAGATATAGCTAAAGTGGCTTAGGTTTACCTACAATTTGAAAAACAACAAATTCGTCTTAATGAATTTTCTTAATTTGTTATCTAAATAACTTAATATTAGTGGTAATTTTATAAAAAAATTATAATATAAATAATGTTGCTGCGAAAATTTATAACAATATTTCCCTCTAACGTTTAATAAATTTCAATAAATTGCCTTTTTAATTCTAGATAAGTATATGCTTTGTTAATATGTTTAGTTCAAAATCCAAAAGTAAGTTTATGCTTTCTATTGGAGAAGAAGGCATAATGTTACTATATTTTAAAAATAATACTTTATAGCATTTCTCATAATAGTCCAAACAGGTCATAGGAAGGAAGAATCAACAGCACGACGAAAGGATTCGAATAGAGGAATGTTTTTCCTGGCTCTGTTTTTTATAGCAAACCAATGATGCTCAATTTTGTTGAAATCTGGAGAATAAGGCGGCAGATACAAAATTTCTGCATCAACCCCTTTAGCAAGCTCGATAATTTTATCAGACTTATGAAAAGTAGCATTGTCAAGAATGACAGCCTGTCCAGGTTCCAAGATCGGTGTCAAAAATTGCTCAAACCATCCATTAAAAACATCCATATTACAGCGGCCTTCAAAGGTTAACGGAACAACTATCTTTCTTCCACTTAAGGCTGCAACCATACTGATTCGTTGAGTTTTCTTTCCAGATTTTAGGCCATAAAACCGCTGTCCTTTCTGGCAATACCCATATGGATAGTCCTCTGTGTTATCAATGCCAGACTCATCTATATAAACTAAGTTTTCTGGTTCTTTTGTTGCTATAATTTTTAAGAATTCAGCACGTTTTTCTTCGTTTCTTTCCTTGTATCCATATGTCTTTTTTTGCGCGTAAATCCAATTTTTCTGAGAGCTCGGTGGATCGTTTGGATACTAACGTTGCCCCAAAGTTTAGCCATTTCCGACAGAGTCTTTCCTCCGTTTTCTCTGGCAAATTTAGCAAAGGCATCCCAGTCGGTAATTTTGTGATTGTAACCTCCATTTCCAAGTTTTTTTGATTGAAAGTCTCCTGTTTCTTTTCTTCTTTGCTGCCACTCCCATAAAGTAGTTCGTCCAATTTTAAATCTT
>NZ_JAPQLE010000126.1:0-8759 GCF_028982185.1 Wolbachia endosymbiont of Drosophila baimaii
TCATAACTATATGCTGCTGGCATTCAACCTCCTTATCATCATCTATCCTTATCCTATCACATCCGGACTTTTATGGAAAGAACTATATTTAGCTACACAGAAAAATTTGCTTGAGAGGTTACCGGTTGCTATAGTAATATATAGTAAGAATCAAAAGCTAAAATTTTATAATAATGCTTTTATAAAAACCTTTCAATTTGACCCAAAATTTTTGGCATCTTACCCAACTTATCATGAAGTTATGCTTTACCTCTGCGAATCTAAAAAGCTTTTAGAAAAAGAGGATTTTCAAACTATTAGTAATCAAAGACATGAGTTGTTCAAAAAATTATTTGAATCGTATGATGATACGATGCATTTCACGAATGGAAAAGCGTTCAGGGTATTAACAATACCCTATGCTTCGGAAGGTTTGCTGTTCTCTTACGAAGAATGCAAAAGATAATACTTAAACTCCTTCTCTCTCTACCATGAGCTGTTTTACTTTCGCTATTGCTCTTGCTGGATTAAGTCCTTTAGGACAAGTTTTTGTGCAATTCATTATTGTATGACAACGATACAACTTGAATGGGTCGTTTAAAACATCAAGTCTTTCACCTGTCTTATTATCACGGCTGTCAGCAATCCATCTGTAAGCTTGTAATAGTATTGCTGGTCCTAAAAATTTATCACTATTCCACCAGTAGCTTGGGCAACCAGTCGAACAGCAAGCACATAATATACAGTCGGACAAGCCATCTAATTTTTTTCTATCTTCAGAAGATTGAGAGTATTCTTTATTTGGTAGGGCAGGCTTATCTGCTTGTAACCAAGGTTTAATTGATTTGTATTGCTCATAAAATTGGCTCAAATCCGAGACTAGGTCCTTTATTACATGCATGTGAGGTAATGGATATATTTTTACGTCACCTTTTATATCATGTATAGATCTAGTACATGCAAGAGTATTGGTTCCGTCAATATTCATGGCACAAGATCCACATATGCCTTCTCTACAAGAACGTCTGAAAGTTAAAGTCGAATCTATTTCATCCTTTATTTTTATTAATGCATCAAGTACCATAGGGCCACAATTATCCATATCAATAAAAAATGTGTCTATTCTAGGGTTTTTCTCGTCATCAGCAGACCAACGGTAAATTTGAAATCTTCTGATGTTTTTTGCTCTAGCAGGAATAGGATAAATTTTGCCCTTTTGATTAATTTTAGAATTCTTTGGCAAAGAAAACTGAACCATATCACTTACCTTTTATTGTTTATAGCTAAAACCCTTTGTAGATAACATATTTTATTATCATCTACTATATTTTTATTAAATTCCTTTTAAATCGTGCACATATTGTAGCCAAGTGAAGCTAAAATCTCTCTTTCTAGATTTTTCATTATAATTTCTTCATCTTTTTTTTGGTGATCATAACCAAGTAAATGCAGTAATCCATGCACTAACATGTGTGCAATGTGAGCAAGAATGGGTATACAATACTCATGCGATTCTCTTTTTATTGTGTCTATTGAAATTGCTATATCTCCTAAATCGCACTCATTAGACAATTGTTCATACGGAAATGATAGCACGTTAGTTGGCTTATCCATTTCTCTAAATTTTAAATTAAGTTGATGTAGCAAGTCATCATCAGCCAGAGCTATTGATATATTTGGTTTATAGTGGTCTATTTTTAATTCTTTTAGAGAAGCATTGATGACACCTAATACAAAATTTTTAGGATTTTCTATAATGCTGCGCCATTTCTTGTCAAGAATATTTACTTCTAACATGAGTGACACATCAGTAAGGGTGTCATGCAAATAGCTGACACTGGAATCCAAAAAAGAAGAGTTATAGACCCTTGTGTCATGTACACAACTGTACGAATATTGTACACTAGAAGGATGTCATCCCAGTGCCTAGACACTGGGATCCAGGAATTTTGATTAGACATCAAGTTAGTGAATATAAAAGTAGCTAATCTTATATTAAAACACAACGGCTTTAATGTGGTTGCATTAAGGCTGGATTCCAGTGTCAAGCACTGGAATGACACCTTTGTGTTTGATGCAAAATCGGCTATAACGTTTAATGCACTGCCTTCGAGACAAATATTCATACAGCTGTGCGTTGCGTGCTGAGATGACATCATTTAGGAACTAAAATGACAGGTATTACACATCACTCATCCTTATTATTTCATTCCATTCAATTTCCGAAACTGGGGCAATTGATAAACGTGGTTGTTTTAATATAGCCATATTTTTCAAAAGAGGGTTTTGTTTTATATTATTTAATGTTACTTGGTTATTTAAAGGTTTCAAAAACTTTACATTCACTAATCCGAACTTGGGATCATTAATATGATAATACCCTTTAAATACTTCAACGATTCCAAGTATTGCTTTCTCTTTACCTGTATGATAAAAAAACGCAAGATCGCTTACTTTCATAATTTTCATGTAATTTTGAGCTTGATAATTGCGCACACCATCCCACTCAACTACCTGATCCTTTTCCATTTTTTGCCATGAGTATTCACTTGGCTCTGACTTGAGTAGCCAAAATTGCATTATTTTTTTCTTCTTAAGTAAGCTGGTATATCATAGATATTGCTGCCCCACTTAGCTCCTTCGCTTACCTGTTCAGCTGGTTTTGTTTCCAGTGTTTTGTCTTGCGTACTTTCACTTTGACTATATGGCCACTTAAATTTCTCTTTCTCTGAGTCTTCGCTCTGACTTATAGGTGAAGTTTCTGATTTATTATTGCGACCATCAATGCCAGTTGCAAGAACAGAAACTCTAACTCTTCCCTCCATCGCTTGATCAAAAGTAGCACCAAATATTATATTTGCATTTTCATCTACTTCCTCACGCACTCTATTGGCTGCAGCATCAACTTCAAACAGAGTCATATCTCCGCCACCAGTAATGTTAATTAATATTCCTTGCGCACCTTTCATTGATACATTATCAAGCAATGGATTAGATATTGCAGCCTCTGCAGCGCTAATTGCTCTATCTTCTCCTTCTGCCTCTCCGGTACCGATCATCGCTTTGCCCATCTCGCTCATTACTGTTTCTATATCAGCGAAGTCAAGATTGATAAGCCCTGGCATGACCATCAAGTCAGTTACTCCTCTGATGCCAATGTGCAGAACATTATCAGCAAGTTTAAATGCATCAGAAAATGTAGTTTTTTCATTTGCAATTCTAAATAAATTCTGATTTGGAATGACAATAAGTGTATCCACGTATTTTTGCAGTTCTTCAAGTCCAAGCTCTGCAATGCGCATACGGCGCACACCTTCAAAACCGAACGGTTTAGTTACAACTCCAACAGTCAATATCTTTTTTTCTTTTGGCGCTCTATCCTTAACTGCGGCTCTTGCTTCTCTGGCTGCTTTTGCAATTACCGGTGCTGCACCGGTTCCAGTACCACCGCCCATTCCTGCTGTGATGAAAAGCATATGACTATCTTTTATATGCTCCATAATCTCATCAATTGACTCTTCTGCTGCACCTTTGCCAACATCAGGTAAAGCACCAGCACCAAGCCCCTTAGTTAAATTAATGCCAAGCTGAATTTTTTTATCACATAACGACTTTTCTAGTGCTTGAGCATCGGTATTTGCGACAACAAAATTTACTCCTTGCAAATTAGATTGGATCATGTTATTCACAGCATTTCCACCAGCACCACCCACTCCCACAACGGTAATCCTTGGGTGCAATATAGGTAACTCCGGCAGACTAAGATCAATAGACATTTAAATTACTCAAATTTAGCGAATTCACTTGATAACAAGTTACCGCTTTTTTAATAATATGCAAATACTTTTCACTTCTATAGGCGTAAACAGTAAACGGGATTTACTTATTCTTAACATTTATACTAATAAGTGCAGTTAATTATAATAACTAGATTCTTAGATGACATCACTTAACCGATGCAAAAAATAGAAAACGTTTATAAAAAGGGACAGAAACCTATCCCTTTTTATTTTGTTAAAGATTATTAACTTTCTCTTCCCCTTTCAATGCCTCAACCGCAACATCTTTTAATTTTGAGGCAATTTGATATGTTCCATAAAGAACAGCAGCTGCAGCAATTGCCACTATGGCACCCGCAACTATCTGACCAGCAACACCTGTTCCGATAAATCCAGGTAATGAAGCAGCTATTGCTTGATTTGTTCCAACAAAGTAACTGGCAGTCTTAGCAAGAAACCCAGAAGCTTCTGCTGCACTAACAAAGCCTGCTTTCATATGCATTGCTGTAAAGACAACACTTGCAACTGCAAGCGGAAATAATGCTGTTCTCCCTTTATTATGCATAGCGTACTGACCAGCTCCACCAGCAGCACCAGGAATTCCCCAGTATTTTTCAGCTCGTATATATCCTTCTGAAATAGCATGAAAAATGCCATCCCCTTTTCTATACTCATAATTTGTTAATGCCATAACTCTACTCCTTAAATAGAATGTTAAAATTTCATTAAGGAAGCATATAGTAAAAAAAATTGCCTGTCAAGTAAACTAATTTTTTAATATACCTTTATTCTGTAATTGAGCGCTTCAGCAATGTGTGCTCTTTTTACTTCTTCACTTTTTGCAAGATCTGCAATAGTTCTTGCAACTTTTAATACGCGTGTGTAGCCTCGATTGGAAATGTAATTTTCTTTCAGTACGTATTTTAGCAATTCTAACCCTGCCTGATCTGGTTCAGTAAATTTATTAAATGCTTCACCGCTTACTTCTGAATTGCAACGAATATTTAATTCACTATAGCGCTCAGTTTGAACTTTTCTTGCTGCTATCACTCTTTCTCTTATGATTTTAGTACTTTCTCCCTCCACAGAGATTTCAGGAGAGAGTATGCTAACGTTTGGCATTTCAATGCATATGTCTATTCTATCAAGCAATGGGCCTGATATTTTGTTTTTGTAATCTGTGCCACACTTTGGAGCTTTGTTGCACGATCTGCTTGCATCACCTAAATAACCGCACCTGCAAGGGTTCATTGCAGCAATCAGTTGAAAATTTGCAGGGTAGGTTGTGTGAGCATTTGCCCTTGCAACGGTAACTTTTCTATCTTCAAGTGGTTGGCGCAGAGAATCAAGCACAAGTCTTGGAAATTCTGGCAACTCATCAAGGAATAACACGCCATTGTGAGCCATGGTAATTTCTCCAGGTTTTGCATTCTTTCCTCCCCCTATCATCGCTGGCATAGAGCATGAATGATGAGGTTCACGAAAGGGACGAGTTACTTTGAATATTTCATTACCAGTTTTTGTTATGCTGGAAATAATATTAACATCAATCATCTCCTGTTCGGTTAAATCAGGCAGCAATCCTATAAAGCGCTTAGCAAGCATTGATTTTCCAGTACCAGGAGGGCCAACAAGAAGCATATTATGCCCACCTGCTGCTGCAATTTCAGCTGCTCTTTTTGCAACAACTTGGCCTTTGATATCCTTCATATCGGGAACCAATCTTTTTTCTTTGGGTGCATCACTATAATTAAAAATTACTGGCTGAATTAATTGCTCACCCTTAAAGTGTCTGATAATATCAGTTAATTTCTCTATAGCCAGAATTGAAACATTCTTCACCCATACAGCTTCTACACCATTTCCTCTCGGGCAAATTACTCCTTTGTTGTCCTTTTTTGTATTAATTGCTGTTGGCAGCACACCTGAAACTGGAATAACTCTGCTATCAAGAGCCAGTTCACCCATGATTATATAAGACTGAACTTTTTCAACTGGTATCACATTCATTACAACAAGTAGTCCAATAGCAATAGCCAAGTCATAATGACTGCCTTCTTTCAGCAAATCCGCAGGGGAGAGATTAACTGTAATTCTTTTTGGAGGTAGTAGTAGATTGATTGAATTTAACGCTGCTCTGATGCGTTCTTTGGATTCCGCAACAGTTTTATCTGGCAATCCAACAATATTAAAAGCTGGAATACCATTTGCCATATGAATTTGTGCATTGACATTTACTGTGCTAATTCCCTGAAGCGCAACGGTATTTATATTTGCAATCATAATATATTATATAAAATTGTTAATACAATATATTAAAGAAGCGATGAAGTAAAGGCTACAGCAATTAAAGATGGCTTAACTTAGCAAAAAAGTGTAGTATTCTATCACTTTGCTGATTACAAATGTTTATAAGGATAATCACTTTTTTCTTACTATATTCAAGTACGGCTTTTTGTAGTGATTGTAATTTTAATTTACCATACTGTGGGCTCAGTTGTAATCTAGATCTATCATATAGAAATTTAAGTAATATAAAAAAATTATTGAATAACGACGATAAGTTTGTTGCGCTTACGTTTGATGATGGACCTTCCAACAATAGAATAAACGATATTATTAATGTTCTGGAAAGCTATGAAGCAAAAGCAACATTTTTTGTGCTTGGTGAACGTATAAATGAAAAAACGTCTGAAATAGTAAAGAAAATTCATGAATCAGGTCATGAGTTAGGCAATCACTCTTGGTCGCATAGGAAGTTGACATCACTTTCAAGTGAGGAACAATTGCAAGAATTGGAAAAGACAAATACAGCAATTAAAAATGCAATAAAACAAGATGTAAAATGGTTTCGTCCGCCATATGGATGTTATGACGATAATCTGATTGAAAATACTGATCAATTAAATATGTATTCAATATTATGGACAGTTGATTCGCTAGATTGGCAAGGTGATAAGCCAGAAACTTTAGTTGAAAGAGTTTTAAGTAATGTACATAATGGAGCAGTTATACTGTTTCATGATCACAATAACAGGTCAAACACAATTGAAGCTTTACCTCATATTATTAAAATACTAAAAAAATCAGGTTATAAGTTTGTGACCTTAAGTGAGTGGGAAAAAAGGGTTTGTAATACGGTAAAAGCCAGAAGTGTAACAATAAAAGAGGGGAAAAAAGTGCGTTTTGAAGGAATGTTATGTGGACAAAAAACAAAGTCTTTAACCGCAGAGCATTCATATTAGGTGGTATTCAGCTTACCATTTCTGCGGTTTTTAGTTGCAGGTTATATAATTTACAAATACGAAACAGACAAAAGTACGAAGCACTATCTAATAGTAATAGAATAAGAGTTGCTACTATTATGCCTAAGCGGGGCAAAATTTTAGATAGGAATAGCATTGAACTTGCGGTAAACAAAATTTCGTATGTTGTTTTGTTTGATGGTTCTGGTAAGGAAGTTGATTTGCAGACATTATCAGAAGTCGAGTCTAAAATAGCAAAATCGTCAGAAAAAATAACTGCTCTTTATAAACGTTATTACCCGTTTGGTTCAATGTGTTCTCATGTAATCGGATATACAAAAAGACAGCAAGGCATAAGCGAAGTAGGAATCAGCGGTATTGAATATACATATGATCATATATTGAAAGGCAAGTCAGGAAAATCTGAGCAGGAAATAAATTCTAAAAAACGCGTCATAAAAGAATTATCAAGCATACCACAACAAGACGGACAAGATGTACAACTGACAATTGATATTAATCTGCAAGAGAAAACCGCAGAGGTATTTAAAGATCACCAAGGCTCCGCAGTGGTAATTGATGTAAATAATGGAGAAATTTTAGCATTATATAATTCACCTTCTTACGATAATAATCTTTTTGTTAGCAGGCTATCAAATGAGACTTGGGAGAGCTTGAATGCTCCTTCATTGCCGCTCGTGAATCGTGCGTTATCATATCAAATTCCACCTGGTTCAATATTTAAAGTAATAGTTGCGCTTGCGGGTTTAAAAGACGGGATAATAACACCAGAAGAGAAATTCTCGTGCAAGGGCTATATGAAAATAGGTGAGCGGAAATTTCGTTGTCTGAAAAGCAAAGTCCATGGGTATGTATCTTTAAATGAGGCAATGGCATTATCATGCAACACTTACTTTTATAATATAGGGAAAAAAATAAGTGTAGACTCTCTAGTAGAAATGGCCAGAAAATTTGGTATTGGAAGTGGGCCACTGATTGGAACGTTTAAAGAAGAAGCTCCGGGATTGTTGCCAGATAGAGATTGGCGTACACGAAAGCTATATTCGCAGTGGTATTTAGGTGACACTATCAACTTAGTTATAGGACAAGGGTATATGCTTACAACACCACTACAGCTTGCAGTTCTTGCAGCGAGGATTGCAACAGGAAAAGAGGTAATTCCCCGCATTAAGATGAATGAAACAATACAAGATTTTCCCGATATTGATGTGGATTGTGAGCATCTTAGCATAGTTCGAAAAGCTATGTTTGACGTGGTGAATTCTAAAACTGGAACCTATAAGAAAGGGCTAAGCGGTATACAAATTGCCGGCAAAACCGGTACACCAGAAATAAACTCTAAGGGCGAAAGTCATAAGTTATTTATCGCCTATGGCCCTTACCATAACCCGCGCTATGCAATCTCTGTGTTTATAGAACACGGCAAAGCCCCACGCCAAGATGTTGCAATTGCTAATGAGATATTTCAGTATATGCTTGAAACTATGAGTATTAAACTTCTTGCATAACCATATAACAAACTTTTATTGGGAATAGAAACGAAAAAACTTACTTGACGCCCTTCGCCAGCGCCCTTATCATGAAACTGGAGCTATTGTATTTGCTTTCGCCAATCTGCAGATTAAAAGGTAAGGGTTACTTAATATATCGGCGTCTTATGTTCAATTTTTTGCAGTATATAGATACTGTATGTCTTTACAAAACTTCATCTACATCTAGATTTTTATCTAAATAA
>NZ_JAPQLE010000126.1:8809-10231 GCF_028982185.1 Wolbachia endosymbiont of Drosophila baimaii
TCAAAAAATGCCAATACTCGACAGAGATAGTAAAAGACTAGCTAACTCGGGGATTCTTTGTCTTTTTTTCTGCTTAGTAAATTTCTTAAATATTTGCAGCGTAAGTCAGTTGCAATTAAAAGCGGCTGAATCTCGCTTGTCAAGCGTTTAAAACATAAAAAACGCCAATATTTTAAAGCGGATAATAACCACGGGGCTTCTTTTGCCTTTTTTTTTATTTGGTAAATTTCTTAACATTTGTAATTGCAATTTAAGAGACCACAAAGGGTCAGTGCTCCTTTTTCTGTCATCCCAGCGTCACGCGTTGGTTTCAACATTATATCATGAACTTTCTAAAATTCATTGAGTTATGCTTTCAAACGGTAGTGCCGGGGTGTGAGTATAACGATTATCAGTATATAAAAGTCATAGCAGACAGGCTGGAAGCAGCGAGTGCTGGTGAAGTGAAACGAATAATATTCAATATGCCTCCGCGCTCGATGAAGTCCATGTGCATAAGCGTTGCGTGGCCCGCATGGATACTGGGAAACCAACCAACTGCGAGAATAATAGTTGCAAGTTATTCTCAGCGGCTCAGCGAAAAGCACTCGCTCGACACCAGGTGCGTGATGCAGTCTAGTTGGTATAGAGCGCTATTTCCAGAGATAGAACTATCCAAAGACCAGAATACCAAATATAAATTTCAAACAGTGCAGAGAGGATACAGAATCGCAACATCAGTTGGTGGAACACTAACTGGTGAAGGTGGTGATTTTATCATTGTGGACGATCCGCTCAGTTCTGCTCAAGCTTTGAGTGAAACGCTTAGAAAGCGTGCCACAAACTGGTTTGATCAGACTTTAGTAACCAGGCTGAACGATAGAAAAAAAGGAGTCATCGTTCTTGTAATGCACAGGCTACACCAGGAGGACTTAACTGGACACCTTCTCTCCAAGCCAAAAAACATATGGCATCATATTTGTTTGCCAATGATTTCTGAAAATAAGCAGGTTATTTATTCAATCAAAAAGCCAATACCTCCCGTTCCTATCATCCGAGTAGCTCAGCACTGTGCGACCAGGCGATTATATAATAAACCAGCGTCACCTGTAAGGATATTATATTCAAGAGAAGAAGGTCAGTTGTTATATCCCCTCGATGGAGGAAAAGAAGAAGTTGAGATAATAAAAGCTGAACTTGGGAGTTACGCTTTTGCTGCTCAATATCAACAAAACCCTCTGCCGCTTTCAAGTGGTATAATTAAACCAGAGTGGTTGAAACGCTATAAAAAATTTCCTGATAATCTCTCGCATATAACACAAAGTTGGGATACTGCGGTTTCAACAAGTATAACATTTCTCATAATAGTCCGAACAGGTCATAGGAAGGCAGAATCAACAGCACGACGAAAGGATTCGAATAGAGGAATGTTTTTCCTGGCTC